>JBKJSI010000743.1:0-4399 GCA_046595915.1 Pirellulaceae bacterium | reverse complement strand
ACGATGGCCTAGGCGTATTGGGCCAAACGCTTCCAGGGCAAATAGTGGACGATGATCGCATGCGGATTCCGTCATTACGCGAGATCGATCCGACTCGGATGGCGCTGGCGTTTCGCGGGTACAACGTCACTAACTTGGGGCGGACGCGCGAGCTGATGGTTGATGCTCGTTACGCGGGGATTTTGACGGAGGAACTCGAATACGCTTCGCGGTTGGCGACTGGATTCCTTGAGCAGCCGGTCGATCTCGTTTCGGTTGTTCGCGCAGGAATTGATCTTTCTGAGACTCGCTATGGGGAAGCGGTGGCGTTTATTCTTGCGGTGGAATTTGCTCACTATCGATTCTTGCGAGAGCAATACGGCGTAGCGACGGAGAAGTGTCGCTTGGCGTATGGATACAGTCTGGGCGAGATCGCGGCGCTGGTTTGCGGCGGGCTGTTGCCAAAAGAGAGTTCTTATGAGCTTCCGCTTTGTGTCGCCAAAGATTGCCATGCATTGATGGCTAATGCACGGCTCGCGATTATCTTTTCGAAGCAGAATACAATTCCTAGTTTGGCGATCGAGCAGATTTGCCTCGACATTTCGCGCGAGACAGGCGAGACGATCGCGGTCTCCTCGCAACTTTCGCCCAACACGTTGCTGGTGATTGGGCAGGGCGAATCACCCAAGGAGCTTGCGCGACGGATCAAAGACTTGCGGCTGGAGGGAGTCGTCGTGCGGGCGAAGGATAATCGCTTTCCACCGCTGCATACTCCGATCATGTGGCAGCGGCATATTACCGATCGCGTTTCGTTGATGCTGCAAAAAGTGAAGTTCGCTGATCAGCCGCCTTCGCCGCCGATTTTTTCGATGGCGTCGGGGAAGGTCGATTACACGCCGTATAACGCCCGTGAGAATTTACGGCTCTGGATGGATCACCCGCAGCGGCTGTGGGATGCGATTGATTTTACGCTTTCGCATAGCGTTGAAGCGGTGATTCACATCGGGCCTGATCCGAATTTGATTCCCTCGACTTACAAGCGGCTGAGCGAGAATATCACGGCGCAGTTTCAGACGAATATGGGGCTGCGGGCGCTGTCCTATGCGGTAGAGCGGCCGTGGCTGCAAGCGATCATGCCGCAGCAGGCGTTTTTGCTCAGAGCGCCGGCGATGCGGCAGGTGATTTTGGAGGACGTTTTGTTACAGGCGAACTGAACAACAAACTTCGCCCGGAGCGTAAATTCAATGGCATAAAAGTGATGTGCCGGTGTCTAGCTGTTGGTAGAGTGGAACGTCTTTTGCATATTCGCCGCAATTCCGAACATTTTCCGCTATTGTCCGACTGAAATCGTAGACGCTTATGCTTTGGCTCGTCGCATCATTGTTCCTCCTTGCTATTGCCTTCGCACTGGGGCTCGATGCGTTGGCCTATGCAATGTATGCGCTGCTGGGATTGATGCTAATCAGTCGCCTCCTCTCCAAGAAGTGGATTGAATCGCTCAGTGCTACACGACGTGCTAATCGCGAGGAAGCGGAGATTGGGCAGAAGTGCGCGGTGAATATTGATATCCGCAATGGCGGTGGGCTGCCCATTGCTTGGGTTTTGGCAGAAGAACTTTTGCCTCGGAAGGCAATGTTCTTCAACCCTCCAAGTTTGAAGATCGATGGCCAGCGACTGCTGCTCTCGATCTTTTGGCCCAGGCAAACACGGACGCTTCGCTATGAAGTGACTTGCAATCGGCGCGGATATTATCAACTGGGGCCACTGGTGCTTGAGACGGGCGATCTCTTCGGTCTGCATCGGCGATTTAAAATTGAGACGGAGCCGCATTATCTCACGGTGTATCCCAAGGTGATTCCGCTAGAGGGTTACGATATCGCCTCTCGGCGGCCGATCGGTGAAGTTCGGATGACGCATCGACTCTTCGAAGACCCGACGCGCGTGACGGGTGTGCGTGCGTATCAAGCGGGCGATTCGATGAATCGGATTCATTGGCGGGCCACAGCCCGCACGGGAACGTTGCAATCGAAGACGTACGAACCCTCGACCATCGCAGGCGCGACGATTATTCTCGATCTGCATGAGTCGACTCATCCGGCAAAGGATGAACCAGTGCGAAGCGATTTAGGTGTAACCGCGGCGGCATCGCTGGCGAACACGCTTTATCTGATGGGCCAGCAGGTGGGCTTGATTACCAATGGGCGCGATATGTCCGATCGAGCGCGGTTTGATCATCCGCATGGGGCAGCGGGCACGCGCCAAGCCGCGCGAAGTGGCGGGGCGATGGCCGATTCGAGCAGCCGATTGCGCCCGATCATTGTGCCGACACGCCGTGGGCCGGAGCAGTTTTTTCAGATTCGCGAAGTCCTCGCTCGTGCGGAATTGACGGATGGCTTTCGGTTGCCGGAGTTGATCGATGAGGTTTATTCGCAATTGCCGCGCGATGCTTCGGTGATTGTGATTACGCCTCAGGTAACGGCCGAAGTCTCGATCGCGCTGGGTGAATTATCGCGAGCGGGCTATGCAGTCACGGCGATTTTGAATCTTTGGGACGATTATGAATTCGCTCAACAAGCGGGTCCGCTCGCGGCTCAGCGAATTGAAGTGCGTCATCTCAAAGAGGAGTCAAGGATTTCCACCATTTGCCGCCGGCTCTCGCTGCGGTAGTTAATACAATTCAGCACAGAACACGGATAAACGCAGATGAAAAATACTCAATACAGATCTCGACGGCACTATTTGGAGCAACTTCCCACTTCTCCCATCTGCGTTCATCTGTGTTCATCCCTGCTAACTGCTTTTTGACCGATAAGAGATTCATGGCAAAGCTCAAACCAACTTCCTTCGATTACCTGGTCATGGCGCTCAATCCAGCGCTCGTGTTCGCGCTCGTCGGTAGTTTGGTTTTCTTTCTCATCGAAGTCTTTTACGAAGGTGAATTTCAGACGCGGCTCTGCTTTATCATGGGCTGCTTCACGCTCGGTACGGTAGGGATCACCCGTATTGCGATCGAGCTCGATGCCTCACGGGCGAGCCTTTATGGCATGGCTTTGTCGGGGGCGATGTTATTTGTGGCGCCGAGGTTTGCTGAGATCAACATTCTTTTGTTGATCGTTCTACTCGCGGTCATTTGGTATTCGGCGCATCGGTTGACTTGGGATTGCACATTAATCGATGAAGATCAGGATGCTTCCGGCGAAGGGCTGCTCCAGAGAATCGGGCTGGATGAAACTCCGACCGAAACGAACCGGGACAATGCTGCTCTCAAGCAGCATTTATGGAAACGACTCTTTGCACCGGACAAAAGCAAGCATGCGCCGGGGCTCACGGTGGTTTATTTTTCGCTCGCAGCGCTGCCGATCTTTGGAATCTTACAGGGCTTTATTCCCACAAGTGATGTGGAAGCGCGAGGTCGGGCGTTTCTATGTCTGATTGCTTATGTTGGCGCAGGGTTGGGCTTACTCCTAACGACCAGTCTGTTGGGATTGCGGCGATATTTGCGGCAGCGAAATGCCGAGATGCCGACCGATATGACGGCGACTTGGCTGGTGGTGGGCGGCGGATTGATCGCGATTGTCCTGGCGTTTGCGACGGTGCTGCCACGTTCGGCGCGCGAATTCCAGCTCGGAAAATCGCCGATTACTTTTACCTCTGCTGAGCAAATTGCCCGCAAGGGAGGCTGGGGTAAGGAAGGAGCGAAGGGAGAAGAAAAGGGGCAAGGCCAAAACGAAAAGGAACAAAATCCCAACGGCGAGCCGGGCCAAGAACAGCAGAACGGTCAGCAGCAGAACGGTCAACAGGAAGGCGGAAATCAAGGAGAAAAAGGCGAGGGTGAGTCGAAAGAGGGCGACTCAAAAGAAGGAGAGCCGAAGCAGGGACAGGGCCAGGGACAAGGACAAAAGCAAGGCGATGCAAATGACCCTAGCAAAAAATCGGGCGATCAAAATCAAAACGACCAGAATCAGGGTGAGCCAAGCAAGGATCCTTCGCGCAATGATCCCGACAAGGGGCAAGAAGGAGAGAAGGAGAAGCGTGGCGCGGAGAACAAAGGCGAACAAAATCAAAAAAACAATGAGAAAAAGGAAGGTGGCCAGCCCAATCGTGGTGCTCCGCAACAAAACAGAGAACAGAAAGAGGGCCAGCAAAATCAAGGCAATGGCGCCGCGCAGCAGCGCCCATCGTCGACGCCGTCAAATTTTAAGATCAATTTCGATCCAACCGCGACGGTGCCCTTTTTGGGTTGGCTACTCAAAGTGATCATCTTTGCCGCGATCGCGATTGTGGTCATTTATTGCGCGATCCGTTATCGCAAAGAGTTTCTCGCGGCGATTCGGCAGTTTCTGGTCGAGCTGGCTAACTTTTGGCGAAGTCTCTTTGGTGGTAAGCGAGTGGAGGCGACTGCCATGGAAGCCGCGCCGCT
>JBKJSI010000710.1:0-3047 GCA_046595915.1 Pirellulaceae bacterium | reverse complement strand
CAGGTTGGCTTGGCTCGTTACGGTGATTCCTGCGGCCAGGCCCTTGAGCGTGAAATCGATGTCGATGCGGTCGCGGGGTTGGCCTTCGAGCGGTTTTTCTCCGCGATAGATAAATTTGGCCTCACCGGTTGGGGCGATTACCTTTGCTTCGGATTTCGGCGATTCGACTCGCCACTCATGTCCTTCGCTCATTTCAATTTCGGGGAGGCTGAGTTGGACGCCCGGGAGTATTTGTGGCGTCGCGGCCAAGAGCAGTTGGTCATGAAGATCTGCTAGTGAAGTTTGCTTCACTTTTTCGAGCCAATCGGGGGGGATCGAGGATTCTAGAACTACTCCTCGGGCATCGATTTTGATCGTTGCTGCTCCTTCCATGAGCAGTCGCATGGCGTCGCGATCGGCGCCTTTGAGATTGGGATTCTTCTTTAGTATGTCCGAATCGAGAACATATTTTGGATCGGCTCGATGATCGAGCGTGATCGCGAGGCGCTCGGGGCGTTGTTCAATCGTGGCGACGCCGGCGGCGTCGACCGCTTTTACTTCCCAAATCAAATCGATGTTTGTCTTGATTTTGGTTTCGTCGATGTTGGCTTTGATCTTGGTGGTGCGCGTCATCTCGCTTTGCGTTTCGACTCGCAGCTTTTGGCCAACCGCCAATTTCCAGCGCAGCGTTTTCCCGGCGGTGATTGGCTCACTCGCCGTGACAGGGGCCGTCGCGAGGAACAAGAGTGCAATTAGGCCAACTCTGGGCATGATGGTCCTTCAAGATGAGGCGCGGAATTGCAGAGGATGCCTAGCCGAAGTGAATTCTGCACACTTTGTCACCGCTAAACAGGCCCTCCCGTTTCGACTTGACCTGCTACGATGGATGAATCTTGCTGGTTCATCACCTTTCGATTTGGTTGACGATATGCCTCGCCCCAAAAAAACGCAGAAACCGGCTGGGAAGTCCGACCCGGATGCCCGACTGGCTTCTCCGGTGCGGATTATTGGCGGGTCATTTCGCGGTCGAACCCTTGAATATCAAGGCGATCCGCGAACTCGGCCGATGAAAGATCGGGTGCGCGAGGCGGTTTATAATTTGCTTGGGCCGATGGCCGGGCTCCATGTGATTGATCTGTTTGCGGGTACCGGCGCTCTCGCCCTCGAAGCGATTAGCCGCGGGGCCATTTCCGCGGACGCGGTCGAGAAGCACTTTCCTACGGCGGATGTGCTCAAGAAGAATGTGAAAAGCCTAGCGCCTGACGCGGCGTTTACAGTACTGGCTGGTGATGCGTTTTACTGGGCGACGCGTTTAGCCGCTCCGGTGGATCGACCTTGGGTTGTGTTTTGTAGTCCGCCTTATGTGCTTTATGTCGACCGCAAGGAGGACATGCTGCTCATGATCGCGGACATGATTCGGCTCGCGCCGCAGGGAAGCCAGATTGTGGTTGAGTGCGACGAGCGATTTGATCCTTTTGATCTGCCGCGCGCCGCGCAGTGGTCTGTTCGGACTTATCCGCCGGCGATTATCGCGATCTTGCGAGTGGGTGAAGAAGTTTCTAGCGATGAGGAAGTTGAAGGCAGTGATTGAGCGAGACTTATTTTTGCTCGATCGTCAGTGTTTGGTCGAGCTTTGCTTCCATGACTTCCTGCGTCGTTCCATCGGGCCAGCGGATTTCTAATCGCTTGATTGCGTCTTCGTTGCCGAGGCCGAAGGTTACGGGCAATTCTGACTGCGCTAAGTAACTGCGTGTTGGCGAAATGAGGCGGCGTTGGATTAGGCCGCTTTTGGTTTCTAAGGTCACCATCGCGCCGATTGCTTCGGTTGCGCCTGATTTGCCTTTGCATTTCACTCGCAGCCAGTGATTGGCGAGCTTTTGATCGTTTCGCAGGAGTCGCGGGGCCCTGCCGCTGGAGGTGATGACGAGATCGAGGTCGCCATCGCCATCGATATCGGCGGAAGCAGAGGCGCGGCCGACCATCGGTTTGTTGAAATCGGCGCCGACTTTGTCCACGGGCAGCGAGATGAACTCGACGGCGGTATCGGGGCCCGCGTTCCACATGAGGCGTGGCGACTGTTCGTAGGTTTGCGTTCGGATGACTTTGTTGATGTCATCTTCGAGATGGCCATTAGCGGAGACGATATCGAGACGGCCATCGAGATCGAGATCTAGAAATAGGACGCCGAAGGTGAGTTCTTGACGCGTATCGGGGCCGACTCCGCAGGCGAGCGCTTCATCGGTGAAAACCGGCTTCGTTTCCTTGGAGACGAAGAGGGCCATCATTTCGGTCGAAAAATTGCCGATCGCGACGCCGATTTCGTTGTTATTACGAAAGTAAGAAGTATCGATGCCCATTCCTCCGCGGGCCTCGCCAGCCGTGTTATAGGCAAGTCGTGTGCGGACAGCGTTTTCTTTGAATCCTTTTCCTTTCTGATTCTCAAATACAAAATTCTGAACTGTGTCGTTGGCGACAATGATATCGAGAAATCCATCGGCGTTGACATCGTTGAAAACCACGCCGAGCGACTTGGCCATGGGCTTGGCGATGTTGGGATTCACGACGTGCATTCCCATTTCTTTGGAGACGTCGGAGAAGGCGTCTTTGCCGTCGTTTTGATAGAGCGAGCAAAATGTTCCGGCAAAGTTTTGCGGACGGCCATAAGCTCGACCGCCGCCGATCAGCTTGAAATCTTGGGCGGCATCATCGGCTGCGTTCCAGGCGACGTAGTTGCATACAAAGAGATCGAGGTCGTTGTCCTTGTCGTAGTCGAAAAAGCCGGCGCTGGTGGTCCATTGCTTGGGATCGCCTAAGGCTCCGCCGGCGCTGGGGACTTCTTCGAACTTTCCTTGTGCGTTGCGAAATAGCTTGTTGGCACCGACGGCGGTAAAAAAGAGATCGGTCCAGCCATCGCCATCGAAATCGCCGCAGGCAACGCCCATGCCGTAAAACGTTTGCTCAAGGCCGGATCTGGGGGTGGCGTTTTCGAATGTGCCGTCACCTTTGTTGCGATAGAGTTCGGGCGTTGGCGCCCTTTCCGGTGCGGTGTCGCCTGGCCAAGTCGTGCT
>JBKJSI010000704.1:0-19928 GCA_046595915.1 Pirellulaceae bacterium | reverse complement strand
TTTACCGCAGAGGACGCGGGGAGCGCGGAGGGGAGGCTTAAGGTGGGGAGAGGTAAGGGGTTAGTGGGAGCTGTTGGTTGATGCTTCTTGGTGAGCCCGGGTTGTTGAGTACAATCGAGCTGGGGTACCCGGTTCATCTTTTCCGGAGCACTTCTAGATCAACAATCGAAACGGTTGCCAGATGCCCTTTCTCACCACCAACAACTATCAAACGGTTTGCATCAGTATCGTAGCGAATCTGAATAACTCGCTCCCCAAGATCTTGACGCAGTAATTCCGTGGCGTCTTTCGTTCGCCAGATGACTATTTCCCCGTCCTTGGTCGAGCATGCGGTTACGGACTTGTCCTTGGACACTACAAATTCGTCCGGAGAACTATGCAATCGAATTGTTTCGCCATCATCGAGCTTCAAGAATAGACCCTGGGGGCGGTTGCTCTTTTCACCGGGGACAAGCCAAACCAGAGGACTCGAATCTTTGGTAAATCGCTTGGCCACAACGTCCGCCATTGACTTACCGTGAAGATCAAAGATCTGATCCGGGCCAAAGGTCATCTTGAGCGAGATCAGGTCTTCATCATCACTGAATTGAATTTCACGCACTAAATGTTCGAGCGGTATTGCACTGCGAACCTGATTTGTCTCGCTGTCAATAATCACGACGCGACATGTAGGAATTACACCGCGACCGCTTCCATACGTCGAAAGAATGATTGACTTACCGTTTGGAGAAATTGCCAGAGCGTCGCATCGCTCATCTTCGTGAACTTTATGCATCAATTGCAGCTTGCAATTCATTTCGTTCCAGCGATACACAGCATTGTTTTCGTCGCGGAAGCAAAAGAAGAACTCTCTCGACGCTATGCAATACTCGAAGCAATTCACCTGATCCCGCTTGAAATCGATCAGTGGCTCCACCTTGAGCGCCGGGCCCAAGTTGGGTGCTTCCTGGACGAGGGTCAACACACAACAGAAAAAGATGGAAGCCAACATAACGTCCCTCGCCATTCACAGGTTTGCATCAGAATCACTAGCAAATCCGATGAAGTGTGAAATTACCAGAAACCAATTTAGGAATCCTCTCTTTCGCTTGGAGAACTCAAAACTAGGCAGCAATTTGCTCGCGACTAGGCGGGCTGAGGATGCATCCGTGTGACGGCCGTGAGCGTCATTTGAAGGCTCGTTGGAGGCGAGACTTAATATCCACCGCGGCTGGAAAATATGCCGACCCGTTTTAGAAAACTCTCTGTGTGCGGAATAATCGGATTTTTGTTGCTTTCGATTTGTTTTCAGCGATTGAATCTTCTTCGCTGTTGAGCTCATTTTGGAAGGGAAGAGGCGAAGACAATTTTACTCTGCCGGATATAGTCGGGAAACCCTATACACCTGAACCTTGGTTTAGGTTTGGCTGTCTATTGGCGAGGCCTACGGTGGGTGGATGCGGATGGGTTTGGTGGGTGCGGGGAGTTTTGGATGGGTTGGTCGACGACTCCTACTTCCGAACCGATGCGCAAGATCTATTCGTTTCGGAAGAAGTGCGATCGGTTGCGGGGGGCGATCAAGGCGAAGGAGAGCCCGCAGCAGATTTGTGCGGCGGCGGAGAAGGTGCGGATTGCTAAGATTGGGCTTATTAAGGCGCATCTCGCCCTAATTAGCGAATATCCGCGGCGCGATCCGCAGGGGCGGAAGATGATCAAGTTGTGTGAGATGGCGATTGCTTGGCTTACCAAACCTGTGGCGGAGATTGTGCGGGAGGTTGGGGTGGAGCCGGGGTTTTCTAAGACGCGCGGGGTGGTGAATTGAGGGTTGGTGTTGCTTGGCGGCGGGGAACGCGCTTCGAAGCGGGTAACCGAGGGAGGCGCCATTCCTTCTCCGTCGATTATGTTCTTCCACTTGTCAGTTGGACTGTAAGTCGATTAGCCGGTTCACTTCGGCGTCACTTAAGCGGTGGCAGTATTTTTTCTTGACCAGGTGATCAAAGGCAAGTTGGCCTGCACGCATCATGTAGTGACTAAGTGAGTCCACGTCGAATTGTTGCGATTTCACTGAAGTTGATGACAATTGTCGTTGATGTTCGACGATCACGTCTTCAAGTGTTGCCTTTAATCCCAATGGAGCGATCGTTATTTCGGGAGGAAAGATGTCGTCAAATTGCAATGCATTCTCCACTGGCGCTGATGTCATCCATATACCCTTGGTGAGAAAGGAATGACACCCGAACCCCGTTTGTATGTCTTCGGCTGAACCTTGTTTTGTTTTGGTCCGGACAAGCGTTACATAACTCTGACCATCACTACCCAGGAAAACCGCGGTGATCTCCGACTTCGAACCAATGAATGGCGAAATAGAGCTGAATACGTATGTGTAACCTTGGGCATTCAAGGTATCGAAATAGGGCGCGAATGCGTCTTGCTCCTCAACACTTAACGATCTCGTTCGGACGATCGTTAATTCGTCTGGCCTCGCGATGCCGTAAGCCGCTTCCGCCTTAAAGTTGATTCGCTTGAGGAAGTAATAGAGCGCGAAGTAGAAAGGCGCCAACCAGGACGCCTGGCGACAAAAGCTCCAAATCGCCTTCGCCGGAAGGAGCGTGATGTCATCGGAATAGTAAGCCACGTTTTGAATCATTTGGGTCAAAGCCGTGTTAAGAACATAAAGTGGCGATAAGCCGTTTGGTGCTGGAGAGTACTTTGCGCCATTCTATTTTCGCAATTTACGCGGACGTTGCCCGCAATCCAAGGATTATGTCGGGCCTTCAGCCCTAAGTGTTGATTGGTGACCGTGTACCAGGGCCTACGCAGAGTACTGCTCCGACCCTGGCTACAATATCTCAGGCCGTTGGCCCTGAATTCGAGTAGGAGTACGAGTCCCGATTGCGAGTACGAAGGGGGGAGGGGCTGATCGCGAGTCCTTTTTGGCGCTACGTCTTCGGAATCCGAACATAAACCGGCAGTGCGTCATATTCCTTGAAGCCTAGGCGAGTGTAGACCGGCTGGCCGGCTTCGGAGGCTTGGAGGAGGCCGATGCGGTAGCCGAGGATTTGGGCTAGGCGGAGGGGCTCGGCCGTGGCGTGGGCGCCGAGGCCTTTGCCGCGCTCGGTGGGGATGGTGGCTACGCAATAGATTCCTGCTAGGCCTTCGTTCAAGTAGAGCATTGAGGTTGCGACGTATTTTCCCTCTTTGGCGATGGCGAAGTATTGCGTTATTGCGTCGGGAGCGGGTGCGGCGTCTTGTGAAGTTTTCGGCGCGTAGAGCTGGCCGATGGCGTGGGGAAATTCGAAACCGTCGGCGAAGACTTGGGCCCACTCGTCGATTTCGGAAGGTGTGCAATTGAGGCGGTGGAAGGTGTAGCCTGCGGGGAGGGAGGTTGCGGCGAGGTGGTTGATCTCGACGGCCATGGCGGGCATGGGGTCGTGTTTTTCGAAGCCGGTTGACGTTAAGAGAGCGGTGACGGCGGGTGCGGCTTGAGTGGTGAGAATGACGCAGGAGGGGATCTGCTTTTCGGCGAGTGGGAGGATGGCGTCGCGGGCGGTTTTTTGGTCGGCGGAACCGGGGAGGAGGGCGAAGTTGCCGTAGGGGTGATCTAGGCCCGTGAGGAGTCGCATGAAGCTGGGCGTCGCGACTGCGCCTGGGTTGGTGCGGGTCATTTCGCGGAAGGCATGATCGAGGTGGCGAATGATGGCGGAGCCGATTTGGTCGCCGAGGGCGGCGATGGATGGCCAGGGAGATGCTGGAGACATGGTGTGGAGCTTATGCGAGGAATTGCCAAAACATCAACGCAGTCGCACACAAATGTAGTGGGCAGTTGCGGGGCTCACAATGAAGAGAGGGGCGGCGATGGAGGTTCAGGCGATACGTGAAGTCAGGATGCCACTCAGGACATGGGAATAGGCGGCTCGCTTCAGCACCTACTTTTGGCCATTGAGCGTTTGGAGTTCACGGCGGGCTTTTTCGTCGTCGGGGTTTAAGATCAAGTAGACCTCGAGTTCGGTGCGGCGGCTTTGGAACTGGCGAGCTTGGTTGGCGCTGGCATAGATCGATGCGGCGGAATCGGCATTTCCACTGAGGTAATCCGCCAAGGCGAGATCGTATTGCTCGGCGGGTGGAAGGCGTTCGATGCCGAAGTCACGAAGGCTCTTCGCCGCGGCGGCGTATTCGCCGAGCTCAAGTTGGCAATCGGCAAGTTCGCGGAGCGCGGCTTCCTCGCCCTGGGAGCTGGCGAGTGGGGTGAGGAGTTTCTTGGCTTCTTCGACTTCGCCTTGAAGGCGATAGCAACGGGCGAGTTTGACCAGGGTCGAGGGAGATGGATCTCCTTGGGCGACGAGGATCTTCAGCTCCGCGAGCGCCGCATCGTAGCGCCGATCGGCCAGATGGATCTTCGCGAGATAGAGGCGAGCGGGCTGATGAAGCGGATGGTCTTGTGAGAACTTCGAAAGCTGCGCGTTGGCTTCACGGCGATTGCCGAGCAGATCTTCGTAAACCGCTTGGATGAATTCGACCTGGGGACTCTGAGGCTCATCCTTCTTCCAAGCGTCGAGAATAGCGCGGGCGCTTTCGCGGTCATGCTTCGCCATGAGGCCGATGACAAAGGCCTCGGCGACTTCACTGGCGGACGTTTCTTCGAGCATCTTTCCCATGAGGCCATGGAAATCGTCTGGAAACTCTCCGAGTTGAATCCTGCCCAGTTGGAGTTCCCTGGCGATCGCTCGGTTCGTTGTGAATTGTGGCGCCAGGGGCTGCATTTGCTTCGACCACGATTCGAGATCGCCCGCGAGGCGAGCGCAGCGCGCCTGCGCTAGGTTCAATTCCCCATCCCAGGGCTGCAAGAGGTGCGCGACCCGGGAAAGCCTGGCCGCTCGCGACAATTGGCGACCATTCAAGGCGCTCTGGACAAACCATTGCAGGGCGGTTCCCGTGAGGAACCAGGCACTGAGCACCACTCCGATCACGATGAAAACCTTCGTGAACTGCGTGAATCGCTTTCTAGGTGGCTTAGCGGTTTTTTCTGGATGCTCTAGATCGCGATTCGCAGGGCGATCCTTCTTTTTTGACATGTATTTCGGGGCCTGGGGGCGGATGGAAGAGGGCTGAATTCCATTGTAACTGGCGGACGCGTCGTTGGCGGCTTGGCGATACCGGCTTGGCGATATTCGCTGGGTGATGTCCGCTGGATGATGAAACGGACGTTTTCGACGCGCCGCAGTGTTATGATAGGGAAAGACTCCTTTTCCACATTTGATTCAGGTATTCGATTGAAATCTAGAGACCTTACTGGCCGAGGTGTATGGGCGCTGGCTTTGGCGATTGGCGCCATCCAGAGCTTGGGCTGCAGGGAGGCTGGGCATGCTGCTCCAGCCGCTCCGCCCGCGGGTGTTCCCCTGGTCAACGTCGCCTGGAACGAAGGCTCCGAGAAGCGAGTGATTGCTTTTTGTTCGGCTTGTCATGTGATGCCGCTGGCGGAGAGTTTTCCGAAAGACGCTTGGCACCATGAAGTGATGCGGGGATATGAGTTTTACGCCAAGAGCGGCCGGAAGGATCTCGATCCACCACCGCCAACGGAGGCGATCGAGTATTTTCGCGAACATGCGCCGATGCAACTTGACTTGAGGGCGATGCTGGAGGGAGGAAGCGGTAAGCCGCCACCTTTTCAATTGGAGCCGATGAGTCGAACACCCAGCAACGATCCCGTGCCGCCAGGACTGGCGTACATGTCGGCTGGGGGATTGCTTGATGATTCCAAGCGAGATCTTTTTGCGATCGATATGCGCCGCGGGGAGTTGTTGCAATTCGTGCGAGACAAGGAAGCGGTTTGGGCGCCGAAGTTTCGCGGGCTGCGGAATCCCTGTCACTTTGAATCGACCGATTTGGATGGCGATGGAAAGCGGGACGCGGTGATTGCGGATTTGGGGAGCTACACCCCCGAAGATCATGCATTTGGGCGTGTCCTCTGGTTGCATGATCGCGGCGGCGGGCGCCTTGCCGTGGAAGAGCTCATGAAGGGCGCTGGGCGAATCGCGGATGCCCGGCCCGCGGATTTCAATGGCGATGGAAAACTCGACCTGGTGGTGGCTGAATTTGGTTGGCAGAAGACGGGAGGGGTGTGGCTCTTGTTGCAGGGGTCGTCTCTGAAGAATGGGGGCCTGCAGTTTTCGCGCAAGAAGGTTTTAGATTTGCATGGACCGAGTCATGTGCCGGTGGGAGATTTCGATGGCGACGGGAAACCCGATTTCGTCGCGCTCGTTAGCCAAGAGCATGAGCGGCTGATTTTGTTTCGCAATCAGGGCGAAGGTGAGTTTGAGCAAAAAGTGATTTGGCAAGCGCCCGATCCGGCCTTTGGACTCAGCGGCGTCGAGGCGGTTGATTTCGACAAAGATGGCGATCTTGATTTACTTTTCACGAGCGGCGATACGTTTGATAGTCCCTATTTGAAGCCTTCGCATGGGATTCACTGGCTAGAGAACCAAGGCGGCGAGGGATTTGCTTATCATCGGGTCGCGTATTTGTTGGCGGCCTATTCAGCGAAGGCAGGTGATCTGGACGGTGATGGGGATCTTGATTTGGCGGCTTCGTGCTGGGCGCCGCGGGAGTTGCCCAGCGGCATTGATCCGGCGACGATGCCGGCAATTGTCTGTGCCCTGCAGACAGCGCCTGGGAAGTTTGAAATGTCGGTGCTTCATCGCGGCGCACCGATCTATGTTGCGCTGGCGCTTGGAGATGTGGATGCAGATGGCGATCTTGATTTGGCGGCGGGACCGCATTTGGTGAATTTGCAAAATGCGACGGATGGGGGGCTATTGTTCCTTAATGAGTCGACGAAGAGGGAAGAGGTCAGGCAAAAGTGAATTGGGTCGTGTTGAGTTGCTTTATCCATCGCAGGTTTTTCCAACGTACAAGCGGAGTACATTGAATCGTGGCGCTGTCACAACTTGGTCCTTACAAGATCGATAAGACCCTTGGACGCGGCGGGATGGGGACCGTTTACAAGGGAGTAGAAGAAGCTTCGGGCCGGGTTGTCGCTGTGAAGGTGCTCAACCCCGGCTTGGCGGATGACTCGAACTTTCGCATACGCTTCGAAGCGGAGGTGGAGACGCTGAAGAAGCTTACGCATCCGAATATCGTGCAGCTCTTGGCTTGGGGCGAGGATGAGGGGAGCCTCTTTTATTCGATGGAGTATGTCGAAGGGCGAAACCTGCAAGACTTGCTCAACAGCGGTGAAAAATATGACTGGCGGCAGGTGATTCGTATTGCGCTGGAAGTGGCCTCGGCTCTCAAGCATGCCCATGACAATGGCATTGTTCATCGCGATCTGAAGCCCGCGAACTTGATGCGCGATTCGGCGAATGTGATCAAGCTGACGGACTTTGGCATCGCGAAGCTCTTTGGCGCGACGCATGTCACGGCGGATGGCGGTGTGATGGGGACGGCGGACTACATGGCACCGGAGCAGGCGGACGGGAAAGCGGTCACGGCGCGGACGGATCTTTATAGTTTGGGATGTGTGATGTATGCGCTGCTCGCGCGGAAGCCGCCCTTTCATGGACGCTCGCTGCCTGAGACGATTCATGCGGTGAAATTCACGGAGCCGACGCCGGTGCGGCGGCTGAACTCCGATGTGCCGCCGGAACTCGAAGCGGTGGTGATGCAGTTGCTGGAAAAGGATCCGCAAAAGCGAATGGCGACGGCGGTGGTGCTTTCCAATCGGCTGAAAGAAGTTTGGACCAGCATCAAGGAAGGGGAAGCCACAGCAAAGGGAGAGGGAGGCAAGACCGTCGTTCGCTCGCGGCCGATGCCGGCGCATGCGACTCGATCGACAATTGCCGAGGATGCGGACCCGACTTCAGCGACGGCGATTCACTCGACAGGATTTGAGGTCGGTGCGCCTGGGGCGCATACGCGGGGTGCGACGGGGCGTGAAGTGACGTCGCGGGGCCATGTTCCCGCGACCGGCGATCTGGAGTTGACGCTTGTTCCGGAAGCGACGGCGGGGCCGAATGAAGATCTGCAAGTGGCGCCGCTCGCGCCGCCTCCCACCACGCGGTTTAAGACTGTCGAGGATGAGCGAAGAGAACAACAATCGGCGGCCAAGCAGATCGAAGCGGAGGAGAATTTTTCCAAGTGGATTTTTGTTGCGGCGCTGGCGACGGTGCTGTTTGTGATTGCAGGCGTGGTTTGGTATCTCAATCAGCCGCTTTCGGAAGCAGCGTTGCACCAACGAATCACCGCTCACGCAGAGAACGCAACGCCGGAAGATCTCGCGAACCTCGCGCCGCTGACGGACGATTACTTAAAACGCTTTCCCGAAGGAGAAGGAATTGCGGAGGTCAAAGCAATCCAGGAAACGATTCAGCTGGACCGACTTGAGAAGCGCCTGCGGTTCAAGCAGCGGCATGGCGGCGTCGGCTCGAATCTGACGGCGGAGGAAGCGGCTTATTTAAGTGCGATGGCGGTTGCTGATTCTGATCCGAAGCTCGCGATGCGTCGGCTCTCGGCGCTCATTGACGTCTTTCGCACAGGCTCAACCTCGGGAGAAGCTGGCGCGAAGTGCTTAGAGCTCGCGAAGCGGCAGCTCGCGGGACTGGAGAACCAGATGAAATCGCTCGCGGGCGCACATGCGGAAGCGGTGGAACAGCAGATGCGGCAGGCGGATCGACTCTCGAAAGAGGAGGGTTCGAAGCCGCAAGCGGAGGCGATTTGGAAGGGCGTGGTCGAGCTTTATGAGAGTCAGCCTTGGGCGGCGAAATATGTGTCGGAGGCGAAGGGGCGATTGGGGCAGTAATTATAGCCGCCATTCGTCAATGAATTCTTCGATTTGATCGCGGTCGAGCGTTTCGTGTGCCAATAAGTTGTCGGCGAGGGCGGCGAGGGCGTTCCAGTGGTCGTCGCGTTTGAGGCGGTGGTAGAGTTGGGCGGTGACTTGTTCGAGGTAGGCGAGGCGTTTGCATTCGGTTGGATGTAGTATCGTCGCGGCGGACCAGGCTTCGCGCCAATCGGCGGCCCACTCGGCGACGAAGCCGGGGTGGTAGGGATCGCCGGAGTAGATCATTTCGGCGATGGGGCCGGCGAGGCAGACTTGGACGGCTTTTTGGGCGAATTCTTTTTCGCTGAGGCGATCGCGGCGCCAAAGGACTTTGGTATAGCCTTGGCGCTGCGGGCCATCGTCCTTGTCCGGATCGATCGTGATGAGGTCTACCTGACCGCCGTGCAGCAGGGCCATGAGGGCGTGGCCTGCTTCGTGATAGGCGATGAGTTCGGGCATATCGCGAATATTCGAACTTGGTCGTTGACTCAAGTCTAGGGCTGCTAGCTAATGTCTCGAATTGGAGCATGGCCACGCATTCCCCACAGGGGGATTTCACCCTAAATTGAGGGCTGAAAATTATCTCATGCGAGAAGGATCGAAATGGATACCGAGGCGGCGGTGGTCAAGTGGCAGGCGATTGGTCCAAGGCAGCGGCGGGTGCTCGGAGTTCTAATGGAGAAGGCGAAGACGACGCCCGATGCGTACCCGATGACGCTCAATGGGCTCACGACGGGATGCAATCAGAAAAACAATCGCGACCCGGCGGTCAATTATACGACTGATGATGTCGAACAGGCGCTGGAGTCGCTCAAGTCAGTCGGGGCCGTATCGGAGGTGCAGGGAAGCGGGCGAGTCAATAAATTTCGGCACCTGGCGTATGAATGGCTCGGCGTCGACAAGATCGAAGCCGCGATCATGGCGGAGCTTTTATTGCGTGGCGAGCAGACGGTTGGCGAACTTCGCGGGCGGGCCTCGCGGATGGAGCCGATCGCGGACCTCAACACGCTCAAGCCGATCTTGAATTCGCTGATCGCGAAGAATCTGGTGCTGAGCCTGTCGGCGGAGGGGCGCGGGCAAGTCGTTTCGCACAATCTGTATCGCGAATCGGAACTAGCGGAAATCAAAACGCGGGTAGCGACTTCTGCTCCGCCGCCGATGGCGTCGGATGAGGATGAGGCGCCGGCATCTTCCACGCCTCGGGCGACGGGTTCTTCCTCAAGTTCATCGACGAGTTCGGCATCCTCACGGGGCGGCGTGACGCTCGATATGTATAACGAGTTGCAGCTGGAGGTGATGAAGTTGCGGGCGGAGCATAGTCAGCTGCGAACGCTCGTGCGAAAACTGGCTGAGATCGCGGGCGTCGGCTCCGATCAGGAAGCGGTTGAACAAGAATAGTCGCGCTGGAAGCGTCACGCAGGAAATCTCGCCCTCCTTGGAAAGCCGAACGAACATGAACTCGATTGATGCGTTTTCGGGCAAGCTTGATTCGCTGCTGCCGCTTGTCATGGGGCAGTTGAGGTTCGCACGGGAATATATGAGTTCGCTGCTGGTCGATGTGCCGGATGAGGAGTGGTTTCGGATGCCGCTGGGGATTCCGACGCACCTCGCCTGGCAGGTCGGACACTTGGCGATGGCCGAGTATGGGCTGTGCCTTTACCGCGTGCGCGGGCGGGTTTCCGAGGATACGCAGCTGATGCCCGGCTCGTTTCGAAAGGCCTTTTCGCGCGGGACGACCGTCGAAGTCGATGCGGCGAAATATCCCTCGCCACAGGAGATTCGCGATACATTGGCGCGGGTGCGGGCGCAGGTCGAAATCGAAGCGCCGCATTTCACAGAGGAACTGCTCAGCGCGTCGAGCGAGATGCCTTACAGCGTTTTTCCCAACAAGTTCGGGGCAATGCTCTTTAGCCCGCAGCATGAGATGCTCCATGCGGGGCAGATTGGTGTGCTGCGACGGGCGTTTGGACTTTCGCCGCTTCGGTAGCGGGCAGTCTTGCGGGGAGGGTTGGGATTTGCGTGACAAAGGGCTTGTTTTTTCAAACTTGCAGTCTTGTAGTCTTGCGCGCTCACGGCGGAGCGCAAGCTTGCACGCAAGTTTGCGCGCAAGTTTGGACGGTGAGTTGGTGGCTGGTGGCCGAGGTGGCTGGCGCTCTGGGCAGGTAGCTGCAGGTGGCCGTTTGGTGACGGGATGTAGTTGCTGGCAAGGTGGCAATGGTGGCAAGCTCACGGTGGCGGTGGCAACGCTGGCCATTGGTGGCAACGAACGGGCGCGGTTGCAGGTGCAGGCGCATTGCAGGTTGGCGGTCTCGATGTCCGGCTTCTTCGCACCCCTGGGCTTTTTCCTTCCCCATCCAGGTTTCTCCTCTTCCTTCAAGTTCAAATCTCGCGGCTTCGCACTGGCCCTCGGATTCTGAAACTCTGGGCGCAGCCAACGAATCAGCCGCCAGTAGGGATGGGGGCGAGTTTTACTTCGATTTCTTTGCCGTCGGGGGTGACGTATTGGGACCACAAGCTCGTTTCGCTGGAGGCGCGCAGAAGGAGATTGTGACCAGGAACTTTCTTCAGGCTAAAGCGGCCTTGGGCGTCGCTGGTGGTGGTTGCTTTGGCGGCTAGATCGACAATCCAAACGGCGGCGTTGGCCACCGGCTTTCCATCGCTATCCACCACGATGCCGGCGATTTCGGCGGTTGCTTGCGGGACGCGAAGATCGGGCAACACCAGATCGCTTTTGCCCTCGACCAGCACTTTTTCGGACCATGCGCCTGCGCGGCCCTCTTTGTTGGCGTAGATGGCGATCCGAGAGTTGGGCTGAATGTCTTTGATTTCGAATTTGCCGTCGTTATCGGTCGTGGGCGGCTTTGCCTTGGAATTGATGGGGCTCCAGGCGTGGTGCTTTGCTGTGTCCGTCAGATTCGTCGATAGTCCCACCGTTGCGCCGGGGATGGGAGAGCCCGCTTCGTCGATTACTCGGCCGCGAAGCGTGATTGGTTCGGCGGGCTCCAATTCGATTTCGATTGCATGGGGGCCGCGTTTGTTCGGCACGATGACTGGCTTCGATAGCGCGTAGCCTTTGGCAGCGACGATGATGGCAAAATTCTTGCCTTCGTTTCGGCGAACGTAGTCCGCAAAGGCAAAATGGTGCGATGCACCGTGGCGTTCTGATTGTGAGTAGAGAAGTTTGCCGTCCTCCGCCGCAAAGAACGACGCTACTTCGGCGATTTCCTTGCCATCTCGCGGGCGCAAAGTTACATCGACTTGATAGTCGGCGACATCTTGTGGACTTCGCTTGCCGATGACGAAGTAGTGATCGAGTTTTCCCGTGCGAATGGTGGGCGTGATTTTTGGGAGGTCTTTTGGCTCGATGGAAAGCGTGATGTTTCCTGTGGGTAGGCCCGAGAGCCGGAACTTTCCTTGTTCGTCGGTCGTCGTTTCTTGCCGGGGCTCGCCCGCGTAGATCACTTTCGCTCCCGCGACCGGAAGGCTATCGATGTCTTCGACGCGCCCGCCGATTGACCGGTTTGGTGTGCCGATGATCAAGTCGGGCAAAACGATGTTTTCCTCAGCGCCAATTTTGATCCACTCGGTATCGGCGCCGCTGATGCCAGGCTTGTCGATCCTGAGTTGAATTCGGTCCCCTTGGCGAACGTGTTTGATCTCGAACTGGCCGCCTTTTCCGGTTGCATATTCCAGACCCCAAGGGAATTCTTCTTCGAATGCATGAATGTGTCGTGCGAGTCGAATTCGGGCGCCTTCCACCGCTACCCCCTTCGCGTCGATCACCTGCCCGCGGATGGGGACGCGGACCTCCGGCTTGAGTTCTACTTTGAGCTCCGGCATGCGTTTGCTAACGACAAACTCGGCCGAGCGCAACGGCGCGAACCCTTCCGCTTCGATCAAAAGGAACGCCGTGGCCTGATCGCTATCCTCGTTGAAGGTGATTTCATTTCCCGTGGCGGTGAGTAATGTCCAGCTATGGGAATATTGGCTTCCTACAAATACGACCCGCGCTGTTGCTTTATTAGCTTTCTTTCCCTCTGGCGGATTTAAGGCGACTTTGAGATGGTAGGGTTCCATCTCAATGGACGAGATTGCACCTTTAGGCTTTTGCTTTTCTCTGACCGGGACTTGGATTTCGGTTGTGTGACTTCCCAAGGTTTCCTTCGGACCGGCCTTCAGCAACAAATCAGTGAAGTCTCGATCCTCTGGCAATTCAATCGTGCGGGATGCATCCTCGTGCCGCCCACGATCTCCCTCTGCGACATACACCTTGCTCACACCGGGCGGGACTTGAAACTCGAATTTCCCTTCCGGATTCGTTCGCACCATGATGCAGCCTGCCCCGGAAGTAGGGCGAGCCGTTCCGTAGTATCCCACTGAGATATTCGCGAGCGGTTTTCCCGATGCGCCGTCGACGACGATTCCGCTGAGCTTTCGTCCTGTGATCGCGGTGAAATCGGCAGTTGATGAACGGCCAACTACAACGTCAACTCCTTCCACCGCAATCGCCGTGAGTGAAGGTGAGCCAGTAACCTTCGAAGAACCTCCAAACAAAACATTGAAACGACCAGGCGAGAGGCCGCCGATCACATATTTCCCATCTGGGCCAGTCGTGGCGGCGCCATAGGTGACTTGGTCTTTAAGGTTTCTATTTGTGTCAATTATTTGGCACACGACACGCTGCCCGGCAAGGGGCTTTCCAGTCGACTTCTCGATCACTCGACCTTCGATGCGTCCTGCTGGCTCCAGCGAGACAGGGCCAAGTTCCGTTGAATTGGGGCTAAAGCGAATCTGAGATCGCTGCCACTCCGGATGCAGCGGAACCAAGGCGCCTTGAGCTCCTGTCGGGATCTTGATCGCAAAGTTGCCTTCGCGATCTGTGATGGTTGAGAATAGTTCCTCGTTCGCCATTCCATATCGATTGAACGATTGATTGGTCGGCTGCGAAAGTGATTCCGCTCCGACTTGAATACCGCTAAGCGGTTTCCCTGCGTTGTCGACGAGTGTTCCGCGAATCGTCGTTGTCATTGGCAACAGCACGATCTTGAATTGATTTCTCGCGTCGCCTTCGACCTGATTTCGATCTCGCTTCAGTTTAAGATAGAGGAGATCAAACCAGCCGATGTGCGTGTCCTCCTTTCGAACCACGAAGAAGACGTCTGAATCTCCATCCACGCCGCCGATCCAATCGGCGGGAACACGAAATTGGCCGAGTGCATCGGTGACGAGTCCAGCGGCGCCAGGCGCTTGATCGACTCGATGACCATGGAGAAAGGGCGCGACGGCAATGCCGGAAACGGGCTTGCCGGCTTCATCGACCACGGTTCCGGTTAGCTCTTTCGCTTCGTCTTTACTATTGCTCGCTGTTTTCGCGTCTTGCGTCACCGCTGAAATTTCTGATGGACCGCTTTCCATTCGTCGCGCCCGCGCGAGCAATGGCGCGAGGGGCAAAACCAGCACGGCGATGGAGCACACCAGCAGCTTTAGATTCCGCGAGACATGCGTCTCGATGGTTGACTTCATGATTCGCTGTACTCGCGCTTCGATTTGCAGACTGGCGCTTGCTCCCGTGGCGAGAGATGGCACGCCCGCACCCGATAAGAAGGCTACGGTGTTGACCAGCATTTTTGCATAGGTTCGTCGATCCTCGGGACGCTGCGAAACGACGACTGCGTCGCACGCCAATTCCTCGGCCTTGCGAATTTCGCGGCGCAAAAGCCAGGCGAGAGGGAACCACCAGTAGAGGGTTACGACGAAGAGTTCCAGCCGGCGGACCCAATGATCTCCGCGGCAGTAATGGGCCAGTTCATGCAGAAGAAGCGTTTCGCGACCTGAGTCATTGAGGCCCTCGTAAAGCTCGCGGGGAACAATAATTTTTGCCGGACCGAGGAATGCCCAGAGCATGGGCGATACGCGGCCTGGGGCGAGCAAAATGCGCGGCGAGTTATTTAGTCCAAGTTGCTTGGCCAGCGATTGGGCGGTTCTATGAACCGTAAGCGGAGCGGGTTCGGCGAACCGTAAACCGCTTTGAAATCGGTGAATTCTCCAGATCGATAAAGCCCACAAAAGCAATGCCCCGGTTGCCCAGATCGTGATGGCGATTGACTGGGGAGTGACCAGCGTTAGCACTTTCGCTGGAGTCACTTCACCCTGGGATGCTGGAGCCTGAATCGGATTCACTTCAATCTTTTCGCCAGCCTCCTTGAGCACTGGGCTTGCTTGAATCTCAGCAGCAGCGGTAAGTTCTGGGGGTGAGGGCGACGGAGAATCGAGCGGCGAGAGCGAAGAATTCTCGAGCTGTAACGCGACCGATTGGGAATCGCTGGAGAATGCCGCCGGCAATAATTCCCAACGCGGCGTCCACAAGGGCGGCGTAATGAGTTTCACCAGCACGAGCAGCCACAGCCAATGCAGCACTGTCGGATTTCGAAGGATGGGCTTTAGCGCGAGGATCACTGCAAAAAGCGCCGTCGCGATGATGGCGTTTGTGAGTGCAAATAGAAGAATGCTGTTCATTTGCGTCTCCCGCGAGATTTAAGATCCTTCTTTTCGCTCGAATCCAATCCATCGATTAGCTCTAGCAGGGCGGTTTGTTGCTTCTTCGTCAGCCGTTCGTTCTGAGCCAGTTGTGTGAGTAGCGGCGTCAGTGAACCTTCGCAAAGACTGTCAGCGAGCGTTTGCAATCGCTGGCCGACCAATTCATCGCGATCGGTGGTTGCTTCGTAGCGAAATGCGATTCCGTCTGGCTTACGACGGACGAAGCCCTTGGTCTCGAGCCGCTCTAGCAGCTTCTTGACCGTCGCGTAGTAGGCATCTTGATTTGCGCGATCCAGGATCGCGGCCGCTTCGCGAATCGTGCTGGCGCCGCGACTCCAGAGCACCTGCAAGACGCTCAACTCTGTGTCGGTAACATCACTCGCTTTGCGCGCCATTTTGGGCTGACCTCCCGTTTTCCAGCTGAGACTTCTCGCTCTAAGACGTTATGTCTCAGGACAGAGTAGGACATAACGTCTTAGGTGTCAATAGCGCGTCGGCGGCGGAAGCGGTCATTCAGGCCGCGAGCATCGAAGTCGCCCCTTTCAGATTCTTTGACGTTTCTGGCGGTGACGTTACCCGGCGTTCCGTGAGTTCGCTCATCCTAAGGTGGTATGACGCTCTCCCGTTGGGACGGAATGCAATTGCGTGCGTTCTGAGTAGCTGCAGTAGTTGATCTATCGAACACCGTCAGTCATGGTCTTCGGAGTACCGAGTACTATGGCGCGTACGTGTATTCGTAGTCGGTGTTCGTAAACGGAATTCGAGTCCGGATTACGAATACCGAGCACGATTTCCGATGCTTCTCGGGCTTCGGTAGAGCGCCCCCACCACCCGTCGAAGGTAGTCGTAGCTTGGGGCGGGAAATCTTTCACCATGCAGCGGCTATCTGATGCATGGTCGCGGCGACTGATTTCCGATCGGTTGGATCAAGTGCGCCAAGGCGTCGGTGAATCCGACTTTTCGCAAGAGTAGCGAGCTTATGTAGCCGAACGATTGATGGAGCCAATAGCCCGGCCTGTTGCCAATTTACAATGGGAACGTCAAACGAACTGCTGTGCGCCTGCGTTGTGACACGGGCCAATAGCACGTCGGCGTCGCCGTTATCAAGGATCACCAAAGCAGGTCGTGGTTTGCTTGCCCCAGTTGCCGTGAAGGGGAAATCCAAGAGCAGCAGCTCACCTGTCAGAAAATTGGTCATAGATTGCGTCACTCTCTGCGTAACCCGCTCCGAATTCGGCGGCCGCAAGCTGTTCCCATTCCTGCTCTTCCGCGTTCTCGGGCACCAGAATCACCACTTGGATTGTTTTGCCAAGCGGAATTCGTGCGATAACGTCTTCGGGGACGACCAAAGTGTGGTCTGCGGCGAGTTCTGATTTGAATGAAACTGCGTCCATCGATAGTGTCCTCCTGAGTTCATTCTACTCCGCCGAAGCCATTCCGCCAAAACTCCAAGAATCACCGCCCAAGATTCCACTTATTTGCTCAGCGCCGCCTCTTCCTCAGGCCGAACCGCAAAGAACGTTTCATGAATCGCCGCGCCCGCGTCGTTCATTTTTACTTGGAATTGATCGATGAACTTGTGCAAGCCCTTGGTGAGGAGGGCGTCGACGTCGACGGATTCGAGATCAGCTCGCAGCGTTGCCATTGCTTTTTGGGCGGGGCTGTCGACGAGGTCGGGGGCGCGGGCGACGATGGCGTCGAGGGAGTCGGTGGCTTGGTCGACGCAGTAACGGATTGCGCGGGGGAACTCGGGTTCCAGAAGCAAGAACTCGACGACTTTAGTCGGCGTCACGCGTTTGTGCTGCTTGCGATACATCTCGAGGGCGCTGACGCTGCGGAGGACGCTGGACCATTGGAGGTCGTCGAGGACGGCGTTCTTTTCGCGGGCGGTGGGGGCGAGGGCGAAGTATTTTACGTCGAGGATGCGCGAGGTTTTATCGGCCCGTTCGAGGAAGCGCCCCAGAGTGGCAAAGTGCCAGCCTTCATTGCGGGTGAGGGAGGCGCTGGTGATGCCTTCGAAGAGGTGGCTCGCTTGGCGGAGTTCTTGGAAGAACTCCATAAGGCCGCCGGGGAAGCGGCGATGGAGCGATTCCTCCATCACGCGGTAATAGAAGGAGTTGAGCTGTTCCCACATTTCGGAGGAGATCGCTTCGCGGATGCCGCGGGCGTTTTCTCTCGCCCACTGCAGGCTGGAGACGATCGAGCCGGGGTAGCGGGGATCGAAGGTGAGGAACTCGATGACGTTATCTTGCGTGGGGGCGTCGTAGTGTTCGGCGAACCACTTTTCGTCACCGGTGGCGTAAACGAGCGGGCGCCACGGTTCGGCTGCGCCTTGCGGTTGGTCGAGGATGAAGTTGAGGGTGACGTCAACGAAGCGGGCGAGGTTTTCGACTCGCTCGACGTAGCGTGACATCCAGTAGATTGAGCTGGCGACTCGGCTGAGCATGGCTGATCGGGGGTCGAGGATTGGGGGCTGACGAATTTTGTTCTCGTACTCGTGATTCGTAATCGGTACTCGGAATTTTGTTCGCGATGAAGTTCGAGTAGGAGTTCCGATTACGAGTGCCGAGTATGAGTACGAATACCGAGTACGAGTACGAAAAGGCGGGAACTTTACTCCTCCGCAGTATCCGCCGCTTCGGCGCCTTCGGAGGAGATGACCCAGGTGTCTTTGCTGCCGCCGCCTTGCGACGAGTTGACGACGAGGGAGCCCTTGCGAAGCGCGACGCGGGTGAGGCCGCCGGGGAGGACGAAGATTTCTTCGCCGTAGAGGATGTAGGGCCGTAGGTCGACGTGGCGGCCTTCGATCTCACCGTTGACGATCGTGGGGACTCGCGAGAGTCGCAGCGTTGGTTGGGCGATGTAGTTGCGGGGATTTTCGGCGACGCGCTTGGCGAATTCTTTGCGGTCCTCTTCCGTGGCGTGGGGGCCGACGAGCATGCCGTAGCCGCCTGACTCATTGGCGGCTTTCACGACGAGCTTATCGAGATTCGCGAGGACGTATTTGCGGTGTTCCTCTTCTTGGCAGACGTAGGTCGGCACGTTCGGCAGGATCGCGTCTTCGTTGAGATAATACTTGATCATCTTCTCGACGTAGGCGTAGATCACCTTGTCGTCGGCAATGCCGGTGCCAGGCGCATTGGCCAGGGCGACGCGGCCTCGGCGGTAAGCTTCGATGATGCCGGGGACGCCGAGCATCGAGTCTTTGCGGAAGACGGTGGGGTCAATGAAGTCGTCGTCGATGCGGCGATAGATGACATCGACGCGTTCGAAGCCGGTTGTCGTTCGCATGTAGACCGTGTGGTCGCGGACGACGAGGTCACGGCCTTCGACGAGCTCGATGCCCATCTGCTGCGCGAGGAAGGAGTGCTCGTAATAGGCCGAGTTGTAAACGCCGGGCGTGAGCAAAACGACTCGCGGACGCTCGACATCCGAAGGCGATAATCTCTCGAGCACACTGAGAAGTCGGCTAGGATAATCTTGGACGGGTCTGACCTGCGAGGCTTCGAAGACTCGCGGGAAATGGCGCTTCATCACGGCGCGGTTTTGCATAACGTAAGAAACACCCGAAGGACATCGCAGGTTGTCTTCGAGGACGTAAACCTTGCCATCGCCATCGCGGACGAGATCGGTGCCCGTGATGTGGCACCAGATGCCTTGGGGCGGTTTGATGCCTCGGCAAGGTTCGCGAAAGGAGGCGGCGCCATCGACTAAATCGCGCGGGACGATGCCTTCGTTCAAAATCTCCTGCTTGTGGTAGCAATCGTTGATGAACATGTTGAGCGCTTTGGTGCGCTGTTGCAGGCCGCGCTCGATCGTCGTCCATTCTTTGGCCGCGACGATGCGGGGGAGAATGTCGAAGGGGAAGATGCGCTCGGCGCCGCGGCCGTCGCCATAGACATTGAAGGTAATGCCCATGCGCAACAGAGTGCGCTCGACCATCGCCTGGGTTTTGAGGAGCTCGACGCGCCCGAGCGAGCGGATGCGGCGGAGGAGCGCCTTGGCTTCGGCGCGCGGGCGACTGCGCTCATTGAAGAGCTCGTCGTAAAAGCCGCCGGTGTCGTAGGAGTCGAGGCTGAGCTCGTCCGTCGTCGCGGCCGAGGAGGTCATTGTTTGCGAGGCTTCCATCGAGCCTAAACGCATCGTCATTTTTTGTTCAGTAGTCATGCCGAGCGGACTTTCGACGGGAATCGGTATGAACCAGGGCGGAGTGGCCGCGGCGGAATGCGCCGCAACCGACCAACTCGCGTTCTCTAGACTCATCCTGTGTGCCTCCTGCGTTCCACGTCCCCACCATGGGACGGCGCATCGTGCGCTATCGCGGACCTCCGGCGCTTCGCTTAACGCGATTCGCCTCCGCATTGGATATTCTCTCGCCGCCTCGTTCGAGAATTTTTCCTGGTCCTGGTGAAGTGATTCTTAGAACGTTTAGTTGCCGTGTTTAACAATCAAAACCGAGCGACGCGATTTCGGAGAGGTGCGTCTTCTGGTCGGTTTTGCTTGTGAAACACAGTCACACAAAATACATCCATCCCAACCCGACGCGTCAGCGAGGTTTGCCTCGCTGACGCGTCGGGTTGGGATAGTCAACTCGTTG
>JBKJSI010000560.1:0-4737 GCA_046595915.1 Pirellulaceae bacterium | reverse complement strand
ATCGGTCCGCGATAGAAGTAGTTCGCGACGGCGCGGAGGCCATTTTGTCGATCGCCGCCTGCTTTGGATTCGGCTTCGACGAGGCGTTCCATCGTCTTCAAGAAATTTTGGTGATCGGAGATCCAGCGTTTGGCGTCGAAATCGCGGGCGCGGCCTTCGCGCGTTTGCGTAAGAGCTTCGGGCGTCATGGCGACGCGATCGCGGAGCACTTTTAGCATTGCCTGAGCACACTCGGTGAAGGACTTCGTGCCGTAGCGATCGAGGGCGGTGATGGCGGCATCGAGAAAGCCGGGGACCACGCAGTTGGCGATATCGCCTCGGCCTTGGATAACGTCTTTGCGGTTTTCTTTAAACCACTGAGGCGTTGCGAGTTGAGGGGAAGCTCCGAGGCCGCGAAGGACTTCAACGACGCCACGTTTGGCGTCATAGACCATGATTGGCACTTCGCCGCCGAAGCAGAAGAGTGATGATTCGGTGACGGACTGGACCAGCATTGTCGTAACGGCGGCGTCCACGGCGTTGCCGCCAGACTTGAGCATTTCGATGCCGGCGTCGGCGGCTTCGCGGCTACCGGTAACGACGGCGCCGTGATCGCCTTTGGCTTTCCAACTTGTGTCGGCTTCTTGGGCGTTCGCTTGCCCGCTTGTTGCAATGCCGACCATAAGAAGGAAGCCACTTAGAAAGGCTATCGAGTCACGAAATCGCATGCTCACACTCCTGATGAATACCGATGGAATCAGGAAAGAAATCGAATCGGTAAGGAAGGCGTTAGGTCGCGTCTGGTAGTTTAATCAGTTCCAGTTCGATAATGTTCTCGTTGCCTTGCTTGATTGCCGTCAAAAGATCGGCGGGGGGCTCGGTTTTTAGCTGAATCCGGCAGCTGGCGGCCTCGGCGCCTTCGAAAATCACGTTGTGGACTTCTTCGACATTGATTTCCGCTCGGCGAATTTGGTCCATGACAAAAGCCAGGACGCCTACGCGGTCGTAGTGTCGAACGACAAGTTGAAATTTCGCTGGCGTCTTTTTGGCGAGGTTGACGCAGTTAAGTACGACGCCAGTCGTTCGATAGTTTTCGATGATGCGCAGGGCCTCTTCGGCGATGGCGGATTGGGCTTGCTCGGTCGAAGCGCCGATGTGATGTGTGCCATAGAGCCCTGGTACGTCGACGATGGGATCGTTGTAGGTCGCGGTTCCGTCTGCGGGCTCGCCATCGAAGACGTCGAGTCCGGCGCGGATCTTTTTCGCTGCAAGCGCTTCGCGGAGTGCGGTTTGATCGACGACTTCGCCTCGGGCGGTGTTGATGAAGATTGCGCCGGGCTTCATTTGGGCGATTCGATCCTTGGATACAAAGCCCTTGGTATCCGCGCTGAGTGCTAGGTGCAATGAGATGATATCGCTGCGATTGAAGATGTCGTCGACGTTTGGACAGGCTTCGACGCCGAGTTCCTCTGCTGCCTCTGGAGTTAGTGATCGCGACCAGGCAATCACATTGAGCCCAAACGCCTTCGCGCGAGTGATGACTTCGCGACCGATCGCACCCACGCCGACGATGCCGAGCGTTTTGCCGAAGACGCCATCGGCTTGAGAGAAGCCCTTCTTGTCCCATTGATGGGCTTTGAGGGCCGCGACGTTTTCGCAAATCCGGCGATCAATGCCTAGCAGCAGTGCGAACACGAGTTCCGCGACAGCGATCGAATTCTTGCCAGGACAATTCGTCACGTAAACGCCGCGTCGACTTGCCGCTTTGACATCGATCGTGTTGACGCCGGCGCCGGCTCGCAGGATCAGCGTTAGCTGGGTTGAGGCTTCGATGACCGCCGCCGAGACGACTTTGCCACGAACGACGAGGACTTCATAAGGCCCGATCAGCGTAGCGAGTTGATCGGCTTTGACATTCGGCTCGTAGGTGACATCGCACCCCATCGCAGCGAGTCGGCGCACATGTTCATCGGAGAATTTATCTGCAATTAGAACTTTCATTGGACGGTTGCCTGTACAGATGCGGAGCGAGAGTAGCGGCGATTATCTTGGCAGGGTGATGAAGCATTGGGAATGCCTCAAACACTTTGCCATTCTCGCATCGTGCGAGCAAAATGGACCAGCAGCACTGTAATAACGATTGGCTAGAAACTAGTATGTTTGCTTAAGTGCTGCCCAGCGTAAACTAAGGGTTCGGTCAATGAGCTACGACCTCTATCTCAAGCCGCGGAGTGGAACGCTCTCCGCCGATGACTTCAAAAAGTACTTTTCGAGCAGACCGCACTATCAAGTCGACATTCCGAGCACACTCTATCAAAACGAAGCCACTGGCGTTTACTTTGTCGTCGATTATCGCGACATCAGTATGGAAGGTCTCGAATCGAAGGAAGAGCAGGTTGACGCCGAAAGTGATGAAGATGGTTCGTTTCCGATCGCGGTGAATATTAATCTATTTAGGCCGAGCTATTTCATCCGAGAAATTGAACCCGAGATCACTAACCTCGTTAGAGCATTTGACATGCAGGCCTTCGATCCTCAAATCGCCGGGGAAAGCAATTGGGAATACTCTCGCGAGGCATTCGTTAACGCTTGGAATTCAAGCAATGAGTTCGGATACTCTGCATTCCTCAGGGACGGCGACAAGTCTAAAATTCACTCGTTAGCTTCCGCCCGCCTGCACAATACTTGGCAATGGAATTTTCAAAAGGATGCGTTGCAAGCTCGGTTAGGTGAGTCCGTTTTCGTGCCATCCATTTTCTTCTTGAATATCGATGGAGGAGTTGTCACCACGGCTGTTTGGCCAGATGCGATTCCAATTGCGGCTCCTCCAGTCGACTACTATCTCGTAATGCGCAAAGATCTCGCACCACGCGGCTGGTTTTCTGCAAAGGAAGATCAAACACTGCTAGACGTCAAAAACGTGGCGGCGCTATTTGAGAGACACCGTCGCCAAACGGAACGTGAGTACTTAGTATTGAATTACTTGGAGCCGCCGAAGGAGTTACGGGAGTTCGTAAGATCGCTCCCCGCAGTGAAGTCTAAATTTGAAGGGATTTCGCCCGACCAAGTTTTGGATCGCGAACTGGTGCAGAAGTTTATGCCCAGTAATTAACTGCCAGAACCTAACGATGCCTTCTTAATCGTCTCCGCCCGCTTGGAGATATGTAGCTTCACATCCACTTCTTTGCCTTCGCGGAAGACCACTAGCTCAACATTCGCGTCGACAGGCGTATTCCCGACCAGGTTCACCAAGTGGTTATCGTTTTCAATATTCTCTGAGTTATAGCGGAGCACCACATCGCCCACCTTCAGTCCGCCTTTGTCCGCAGGCGAATTGGGAGTTAGCCGCTTGATCAGCGCGCCTTCGAGCCGCTTGAGGCCCGTCCGGAGGGCCTTCTCGCGAGTAAAAACCGGATCGAGTTCCACGCCCAAGTAACCGCGCTCTACAAAGCCTTTGTCAATGAGTTGCTGGGCGACGAACATCACCATTTTGATCGGAATCGTGAAGCCAATACCCTCATTGCCGCCTGAACTGCTGGCGATCGCCGTGTTGATTCCGATCACCTCCCCACGCAGGCTCACCAGCGGACCACCCGAGTTACCGGGATTGATCGCGGCGTCGGTTTGCATGAAGTCTTGAAAGTGAACGCCATCGTCGCCAAGTTCTAGATCGCGTCGGCCTTTGGCGCTGATGATGCCATAGGTAATCGAGTGACTGAGGCCAAAGGGGCTGCCTACCGCGACGACGAAATCGCCAATTTCTACTCCGCCGCTATCGCCGATCTTAGCGCCGATGAGTTCACGTTCGCGAACTTCGATGACCGCGACATCCGATTCATGATCACTCCAGATTTTCGTCGGCGTGAGCGAGCGCCCGTCATGGGATTTGACGAGTACGCCGGTTAACGGCGCATCGGCAATCACATGGCGATTGGTGAGCGCGTAGAACTTGCCTCGGATTTCAATCAGTACGCCTGAGCCTGCTTCTTCCGTTCCGCCATCTTCGTTCGTCGAGCTGGGTCGGCCGACATTTTTCTTGGCCTCGATATGTACAACTGCTGGTGCGGCCAGCTTCACCGCTCGCTTTAGCAGACTTGCCTGCTTTTCAAATAGCGCCACGTCCGCCGCAAGTTCAGCGAATTCTGCTTCGCGCGATTTTTGGGTTGCCGCGACTTTCGTCTCGTCAACGTTCGCTTCCTCAACCGGCGACGCATCGCCATTTTTGGGACCGACGAGTTGTGCCCGCGTCGAGCCTCCAGAGGAGAAGGCTACAACCCAAGCTAGCGCTAAGAATCCGCACCGCTTCATGGCAGTTATCCGCTTTCGCGAACCGAGCTTGATTCCGTTCAAGGCATGCGCGTCGACCATACACGAGCGGCGACGAACAAGGTTGCGACAGAAAAAAGGGAGTGGACCCGCCCGCCAAGGCGCTGGCCACTCCCTTATTATAGCCGCTAATATTCTCGTCCATTGGCAAATTCGCGGGGCAATTCAGCGAGTGAATTGCCCCGGCGAATCAGCGCCAAATTACGAAACGTCAACCTCGTCGGCAACGCTCGATTCCGAATCGGAATCCGCCGAATCACCGAAGTCCATGCGACCTGCCGACGATGCACCACGACCCGACTTTTCCGCTTCTCGGCGGCATCGGATGCACTCGGTGGCGTAAGGCAGTGCTTGCAACCGGGCCAAGGGAATTGGCTCGTTGCAGCCTTCGCATAGGCCGTATTGTCCATCGCGCATTCGTTCCAGCGCGTT
>JBKJSI010000517.1:0-7602 GCA_046595915.1 Pirellulaceae bacterium | reverse complement strand
CGCAAAACGTTCTTGCCGCCAGATCCAGCAGCCTGGCAACCAGCGATGATCCGTCGAGGGAGCGGCGATATTTGGTCCCACCTCCATCGTGGCGGGTGGCTCGGGGAGGTACTCGGTCTCGGTTGCTTCCGCGTCGGCCCAATAACCAGAGATCCACTGGGCGCCATCAATTGAAGGAGACCAATAACCGGGAATCCATTGGCGACCGGGTGGGAGCGCGCGCCACACGCCGCTGACCCAGAGAAAATCATCTCGTTCGTCATCCCAGGCCCAGTAGCCCGCAATCCAAGTTACATTTTCACCTTCCGGCTTTTCTTCAGGAGGCACCTCTTCGATTGCATCAGGCGGAGCCTTGAGAATAATCAAGCCAGGTTCAGGATTGAACGTGATTGTTTCGGCAAACGCTTCATGGACAGGGCCGCGGGTGAGAACCTCTACGCCATCCTGGGCAACTGGGCGGCGTTGAGTGAAGTCATCTTCTTGGCCAAAGACCCGAGCGACTCCGAAGAGAACGATCGTCAGGACGAAAATGAGAGATTTCATAAGCACTTTTCTTGTTTAGTTATAGTGTCGCTGAAACTGCAATCGATTTCAGTCGAGAAGGCCTAGTTCTTGAACACGCAGTTCAGCGGGCGCATTGCGCTAACAGAACTTTGGTGGGGAGCAAGTTTTCGCGATTTGTGCTCAATTCGTTATGCAAAGGCGATGCCGGGCATTATCTCCACGTTAGGCGCGAATAGTCGTAGCAACCACGCATTTATTGCGACGGAACGTCATCACGGGCGTCCTGTGACGACAATTGGTCGATTTATCTTTCGCGAATACTCCGCCGGAAGAGAGGATGGAGAATCATCGCGGTCTTTTTCTCCAGATCGAAGCTACAGGCCCTACTCGATTTACCCTTCATTGCAGAATCTGGCCGAATTTAATGCCTTTTGGCCAAAAAGACTCGCGAATCATGTGACTGCGTCGTTACACCAAGGTGCTCGATTCAATTGACGCCAGCGGTTGTTGGCTTGATAATGGAGGGCTGTTCGCCCTTGCTCGCAGGAGGATGCCTAATGTCGATTTCACGCCGCCAGATTCTCGCCGCGTCGATAGCAACGCCGCTCTTCGCCCGTAGTGCGTTTGCTTGGCAGGAGCCAGCGAAGTCGCAGGGGACAACTTGGCAGGAGCAGACAGCGCAGTCGGAGAAGTCGATTCGTCGCGGGACGGACTGGATGCTGAAGACGATGAACCGCGATGGCGGGTGTGGTGTTGATATTGGTCAACCGCCCGACATTGGTTGCTCGTCGATGGTGGGGCTGGCGCTGCTCTCGATGGGCAATACGCCAATCGAAGGCCCGAGAGCGCAGGAAGTTCGGCAGATTATTTCGTATCTGCTGCGAGTCGTCGAAAATATGCCGGCCGATGACATTACTTCGGTGACCGGCACGCAATTGCAAAACAAAATCGGGCGACATGCGCACAGCTTTTTCGCGGCGACTTTTTTGAGCCAAGTGCTCGGCGAGGGATATGACATCGAGCCGGTGCGAGTCGCGCTCAAGCGCGTGGTGACGGCGATCGTCAATTCGCAGCAAGCGTCGGGCAACTGGGGCGATCAATCATGGGCGCCGATGCTCGGCACCGTCATGGGCTGGGTCAGCTTGCGGGCGGCGGATGCAGTGGGTCTCAAGGTCGGTAAGTCGCCTGAGACGACGGCGAACCACATCATTCAAACGATGGGCGGTACGCTGAACGAAGGAAGCTGGATGCACACGCTCTATAAGAACGCCACCGGCGTGCGAGTGCTCTTTGCGATGGGGCGTGACAATGAAGATGTGGCTAAGAAGGCCTTCAAGGGCGTTGAGGATCTGGTGAAGCGCGATAACACCGCGTTTTCCCAAGCGGGCGGTGAAGAATATCTGGCGTTTCATCTCATCACCGAGACGATGCTCCAAAAAGGGGGCGATGATTGGAAGGCTTGGTTCCCGGTCATTCGCGATAAGATCATTGCGGTGCAAAACTCCGATGGCAGCTGGACCGGGCATCATTGCATCACGAGCCGGACGTTTTGCACGGCGGCGGCAATTTTGGTGCTCTCGAGTCCGAATCGGTATTTGCCGATTTCGCAGCTGTGAAAGGCATTTCACCACGAAGTTCACGAAGGCACGAAGGAAATTCGGGAACCGCGAATGGACGCCAATCAACGCTAATATTTCAGCTTAAGAAGGTCGATTCGTATTGAAGGTTCTGTGATGGCTTTGGAGATTTCTGCTGAGCAAAGAGTCGCTGCGATTGAGATGCTCGGTCGGGCCGTTGATTGGATGTTGCCGAAGCAAGAGAAGGATGGGGGGTGGCATTCGGAGACTTATGGGGCGCTGAAGCAAGGGGCCGCGACTACGGCGCTCGTTTTTTATGGACTGGCTCACCTTCCTGGTAGCTTTGCTGGGCGCATTGAAACGCCGCTCACAAATGCTGCTGCGTTCTTGAAGATCGGCATTGAGAAGACGAAGACCGTTTCTTGTCCGGATGGGACGTTTGATTATCCAACGTATGCTGCTGCGCAGGCGCTATCGGCAAGTCAAAAGCTGCGTAAGTCAAAGCGAGCGGGGCTGGCGGAAGCGGATGAGGCGACGCTGGCGAGTTATTTGATTCAGGCGCAGCTTGATGAGCGGCGTGAATTCAAGCCGGATAACCCGCACTATGGCGGTTGGGATTTACTGGGGACGCAGCTTGTGAAAGGGCTGACGACGGAGACCAATGTTTCGTTGGCGCTCTATGCACTCGAGGCGCTCGCAGAACAGCGGTCGCCCGATGCAATCGATTGCCGAAAGAAGGCGCTGGCTTGGACACTCAAGGCGCAGAATCTGCCGGGGGATGGCGGCTTTGCGTTTTCGGGGAACAAAGACTCGCTCGCCAATAAAGCATATTGGCTCGATAAGGAACATGCTAAGCCGCGTTCTTATGGCAGCGCAACTTGTGATGGGCTGCGATGCTTGCTTTTGGCGGGCGAAATGGTGGAGAGTGCGCCTGTCAAAGCGGCGATTGCTTGGCTTGAAAAACATCCGGCGGCCAAGCTCGTTACTGGCTTTGAAGAGGTGAAGGAAGATACGGGCTGGCCTGAGGGGTTGCGGTTTTATTACTACGCGGGCGTCGCGGAGTGCATGCGATATTGCAGCGAGGCGTTTCAGAAAGCGGTGACAGCCGATTTGCTGGAATCGCTCGCCAAGCAGCAACTGAAAGATGGCTCTTGGCAGAATGAGTCGGCGCGGATGCGTGAGGATGATCCGTTGATTGCGACGAGCTTTGCGATGGTTGCGATCTCGCGAATTCTGGGCAGCGCGTAACGTTACTTGGGTTGCTCTGGCGTGTTGGCTGGCGTCTCGGGCTTTTTATCTTCTGGCTTGGCGTCGGGCGCGGGCTTTGCGGCGATCGCTTTGGGAATGAGCACCAGACGAATTGGCGTTCCTCGCACGGGGATTCGTTCGGCGAATGCTTCGAACATCCGGGCAGCATCTTTGTCGCTGCTGGCGATGGGGAGGTCCATCGTGGCGGTGGTGAAATTGGAAACGCAGATGAATTCGCCAGCGTCGGCAAGGTAAAAGCTGCGTTTGGTTTCTTCATCGCGCGAGAAGGCGCTGCCGACAAAGACCCAAGGATAGGTGAGGGACTTGCCATCTTTACCGTTGCGGACCCAGTCTTGCGCCCTCGTGCTTTGGCGGACGCCCTCTGGATTCTTCCACAGGGCATACACATCGACTTCGGTTCCGGTCGCGACAGCTTCGATTTCGCCCATTTCGTTGTATCGAACGGGCTTTCCCTCTTCGGCGCCGATCGCGAGGAGCGCCGCGTGGGCGGTCGAAGATTTGCAATCGACCGCGACCACCGATTCGTGCTCCTTGCTGCGGCGAGGGCAGGCAAACATCTCGAGCGGGCCTTCGGTGAGGGCGATCGAGCCATCGATGACGATCAATTTGTTTTTGGCGTCGAGCCAGATTCGCTCGGTTTTCGAGATTCGCTTGAGCCCGACTTCTTCTGGCGTTTTAGAGTCGCCAACCAAAGGGATCGTATCGAGCGTTTTCAAAACCTCTTCTGAGAGAGGTTGGGTTGGCTCCGCTGGTATGGTTGGGGCGGCGGCGGGGACGATTTGAGCGGGCGCAATGACTGGAGAACCCATTATTGCCTGGAAAATGCAGTACGCCGCTAGGCCGATCATTGGACGTCGCATTGCCATTCTCCGCTAAAAACTGCGCCCGAAAACTGAGCCCGAAATCCTGCTGACAAGGCCACGCGGCAAAACCGTGGGCCTTCGCTATTATATGGCCTACCTCTGGTGTTACGAACAGCACTCGCCTGGTTTGGCGCATTTCGCGCTGGCCCCTCTTCGGATAATCCATGGCTTCTAAACCCCGCGCCACACGTGCGGCGCGTCCTGCGTCGCTCCCTACGACAAGCGTGTCGCGAAAACTAACAAAAGCTGCAAAGAAAGATCGACCGGCCAAAAAGCGCCGACTCGTCGCCAAGCCAGCTAAGGCGATCGCTTCGAAGTCTTCCTCCTGGCTGAAGCCGGAAGAGAGTCTTTACATTCCTGAGAGCGCGGCGCGCGAGATTGCTCATTGGCCAGACTGGTTGAGCACGCGGCCGAACTATGGTTCGGCCACGCTCTCGAGTTCCTGGGCGTCGGAAGCGATTGCTTGGACGGAGAAATTGCCCTCGGTCGCGACGGGCCGTGACGGACCGTCGGATAAAGCGGTGCTCATTGCAGATCTTAAGGCAATGGCCGAAGAGGCAGCAGCGCTTTCGCTCGAAGCCAATCCACTTGCGCATCAACTGCTGCGCGGCGAACTGCGAATCAAACTAGGCGTCGTGACGAATGACAAATCACTGGCCGAGGCGGGTTACGTTTCGATCTTGGAGGGGCTCAATCAACTTTTAGATGGAGAAGGAACGCCGCACAAAAAGCATCTCCAAGATTACCCTGAACTGGTGGCTTGTTGGTTGCGATCATTGCGAATCGTCAAGCGGAAGAAGCTGGATGGCGCAACGCCCTCGGAACAACGGACGGAAGCCCTTGCGAACTGCAAATGGTTGCCGCTTCGCTTGGCGCAGTTTTCAAGAGCCTGGGGCGACCGTATTTTCTTCCCGACGAATTCCGCCAAGATCCCCGCTTCGCTGATTCTCGATGGACTGAAGTTCTGGGGCGACGCGAAGGATCGCCGGAATGCGGCTTGCCTCCGGGCTGATCTGGTGAAGCCAGTTCCCAAGCCGGCAATCGAAAAAATCTCGCGCGCGGTTTGCGGCGATTGGTCGGGCGTCGCGGTCTTTCGATCACAGCCGCAGCCGGACTCGGCCTACATCGGGGTGGCGTATGACGATCATGAATTTCAACTGGAGTTTGGCGCCAAGTCGATGCCATTCGTCAGCGGGAACGCGGCGCTGCATCTGACTCGCGATGGGCATGTGCTGGCTCCCACCGGAGTGTGGGAAGAGGTTTGTAGGCATCAAGAGCCGAATGTTGAATACTGGGAATTGGAGCGAACGTACGAGCGGGGTGTGTGGGTTCAGCGGCAGATTGTGCTCGCCTCAAAGGACGAATTTGCGTATGTTTGTGACAATATTGTGGCAGATAGCCAAGGCGATTTGAGTTATGCACTCGAATTGCCGCTCGCGAAAGACGCCACGGCAATGCAGGCGGACGAAACTCGTGAAATCACGCTCGGACTCGGCAAAATCCAAGCTAGCCTGTTGCCGCTTGCGGCCGAGGAATGGCGGACGACACCTTCTTATTTTGATTTGCAAGTCGTGAATGAGCGCCTGCGCGTCACCGGAGCGACGAAGAAGCAACGAATGTCGATTCCTTGGATTGTCGACTTGCGCGGTGGTCGGAAAGTCGAAGAAGTGACCTGGCGACAATTGCGGGTGGCGGAAAATCTCGAAAACCTGCCGCGAGATATCGTGGTCGCTTTTCGTTGGCAAATTGGCCAATCCCAGTGGATGGCCTATCGCAGCCTTGCAGCCCCCTCCAATCGCACGGTCCTCGGACAAAATCTGGTCGGCGATTTCTTCTTGGCTCGCCTGACGAGCGAAGGCAAGACGAAGATGATTGTGGAAATTGAATAGACTTAGTTCCTATCCCAACCCGAAGCGTAAGCGAGGAATCCCTCGGTAACGCGTCGGGTTGGGACAGAAGATGCCAAATCGCGAGGAGTCCGCCAGGACAATGTCCGCCGAAGTCACACTCGCGCAGCGCCAAAGGCTTGGTGAGAATCTCGCCAAAGTTCGCGACCAAATCGCTTCGGCAGCCGCGCGCTCCGGGCGCTTGCGCGAGGAAGTGAAGCTGATCGCAGTGACCAAATATGTCACACCGTCGATTGCCAGTGCGCTCTATGACTTGGGCTGCGCTGATTTGGGCGAGAGTCGCCCGCAGGAGCTTTGGACGAAGGCGGCGTCGCTGGCTGGAAGTGCGGTGCACTGGCATTTGATCGGTCACTTGCAACGCAACAAGATCCGCCGCACTTTGCCGCTGGTGACGCTACTTCATTCGGTCGATCGTGAATCGCTCATCGCGGAACTCGATGCGGAAGCCGCGCACTTGGGCGAGCCTGCTTCTATCTTGCTTGAGGTTAATATCTCGGGCGATGCGGCCAAACATGGGTTTTCGCTGCCACAGGTCGCAGAAGTAGCGAATAAACTAGTCGCATTTCCTCATCTGCGGCTTCGAGGCCTTATGGGCATGTCGGGGCTTGAAAGTGATGAAAAGGAGGGACGGCGACAGTTCGCGTCGCTGCGGTCACTACGAGACCAGCTGGGAGACCAACTGACGGGCGCATTTCACGGCGGAACCGGTGAGCTTTCGATGGGCATGAGCGAGGATTTTCAGGTCGCCATCGAAGAGGGCGCGACGATGGTCCGCGTCGGTTCGGCCCTGTTTGAAGGCGTGATCGGTGATTGACCTCAAGCTCCATGCCAGCGGTGTGCTCGTGCCGGTAATCGCCCAGCCGGGGGCAAGAAAAAACGCCATTGTGAAATTCCATGACGGCGCCGTCAAAATCGCCGTCAACCAACCGCCCGACAAAGGCCGCGCGAATGAAGCGATCCTCGAATTGCTCGCCAAAACGCTCGATTTGCCTGAGCGCTCCCTCGAGCTAGTTGCAGGCGCAACCTCCCGCAGGAAAATGGTGTTAGTCCAAGGCGGCAACCTCGAAACAATCCGTCGACTCCTCGAACAAGCTATCTCATCTTAACTTCCGAATACTTTTTCACCACAAAGACACGAAGAGCACCAAGCGGAGGGAACGAAGTATCTCAGCCATTGTGAATTCCCCTTCGTGTTCTTTGTGCCTTTGTGGTGAACACCAATACTATGACAAACGCTCAAATCGCAGAAAAGTTTGAACTGATCGCCGACCTGCTCGAGATTACCGGCGCGAATTTCTTTCGCGTCCGGGCGTATCGCAATGCGGCGCGGACGATTCGCGATCTCGATCGCTCCCTGGCGACGATTAGCTCCGCCAATAAGGACGATTTGCAGAAGATCGACGGCATCGGCAAGGACTTGGCCGAGAAAATTTCGACGCTGCTCGATACCGGCGAGATTCCCATGCTCGAGGAACTGCGGCA
>JBKJSI010000455.1:0-9709 GCA_046595915.1 Pirellulaceae bacterium | reverse complement strand
GTCGCTGGCATACGCCTCACCTCCAGCACGCCGCATCAAGCATTTTCCGCTGGTCTGGCGCTCGTCCCCGAAGATCGCAAAGCCCAAGGCCTCATCGTCGACCAAGCCGTTCGCGAAAACTCTTCGCTCCCTTCGATCTTCCGCGATTCGCTCGCCTGCATGCTTTCGCTGAAGAAAGAAGCATCGCTCGTCAAAGACGCCATCGCCAAGCTGCGAATCAAAACGCCCTCTTCCGCCCAAATCGCCAAGTATCTCTCCGGCGGCAATCAGCAAAAGATTGTCATCGGTAAATGGCTCGCGATGAATCCCAAAGTGCTCTTGCTCGATGAGCCAACGCGCGGCGTCGACATCGGCGCCAAGCAAGAGATCTATGGCATCATCGACGAACTCGCCTCGCGTGGCGTCGCCGTGCTCTTCGTGACGAGCGAAATGGAAGAGCTGCTCGGCATGTCCGACCGCGTTCTCGTGATGCACGAAAGCCGCATCACCGGCGAATTATCTCGCGACCAATACTCCGAAGAAAACGTCATGCGGCTCGCAACGGGGCAGCAGATGCCAACCAACCAATCCGCTGCTTAGTGTTATGTCAAAATAAGAAGGGGGATTGGTGTGGCTGTGTTTCGAAAACAAATCGGCTGCAAGGGTCTCTATTCACGCGGGATTCGTCCCGATTTGTTTTCTAAACACGGCTCGACTGCACTCCAGAAGTTGACCGGCAAACTAGCATGAACTCAAGTCAACGATCGAAACAAACATGAACAAAATCCTTGGCATCGCTGGTCTCTTCCTCGTGATCTTCTTGTTCACGACTTCGATGAGCCACGATTTTCTCTCGGCCAATAACCTTCAAAATTTTCTCCGTTGGACTGCGATTTTCAGCCTGCTCAGCATCGGCGTCGCCTTCGTCATCATGACCGGCGGCATAGATCTTTCGATTGGTTCCGTTGTGGCTCTTAGCGCCTGCATGCTGTCGTATCTAATGCTTCAGACACATTATTCCGCACCAACTGGCCCTGAGATCGAAGTAACAAAGGTTTCCGTCGAGGAAAAAAAGGTTCAATTGGCGAATTGGCAACAAAAAATTAAGCCTGACGATCGCATTCTCTTTCAAGATGAAGATCGGCAGCAGCGTTATTTGACGGTAAAGTCCGTTGGAGCTTCAAAGACATACTTCTTTTTCACGACAGCTGAGACTCCAAAGCGACTCTCCGAAGGGTCAAAAGTATCAATCTCGGCGAAAACCTATTCCTGGCCATTTGGACTTACGGTCGTGGTGATTCTAGGAATGTCGGCAGGCCTTGGGCTTATTCACGGCCTTCTCATCACAAAACTCCAAATCCAACCCTTCGTCGTCACGCTCTGCTCGTTCCTCGTCTATCGCGGCCTCGCGCGTTACATCGCGCTCGATAAGCCAATGGGTTTCAAAGATCGTTACGACAGCATCAAACATTGGGCCCAAGGACAAACCGGTAGCATCCCCATCCCGTTTATCAACTACATCTCCGATGGCCATTGGTCCGGCTACAAAATCGGCCGCGATGGCCAGCAAATTCTCGAAGATGGCAAACCCGTTCCTGTTGATCTTATCGAATGGGTCCAAATCCCTAATCCTCTGATCGTCATGATCATCGTGGCGATCATCGCCGCAATCTTCCTCAACCGCACCGTCTTTGGCCGCTACCTCCTCGCCCTCGGCTCCAACGAACAGGCCACCCGCTTCAGCGGAATCAAAACCGACCGCATCAAGATCATGGCCTACGTCATTTGCAGCACCCTCGCCGGCCTCGCGGGCATGTTCCTCGCCCTCGACCTCGGCACCATCTCGCCCAGCAACTTAGGCAATATGTACGAGCTCTACGCCATCGCAGGCGCAGTCCTCGGCGGGTGCAGCCTCCGAGGCGGCGAGGGGAATATCGCGGGCGTCATCATCGGCGCCTCGGTCATGAGGCTCATCTATAACTCGATCAACCTCCTCGGCATTCCTCGCGAACTGGAATACGTCGTGATTGGCTGCGTCATCCTCGGCGGCGTCATGGCTGACGAACTTTCCAGAAAATTCGCCGCCTATCGGCGCGCCAGATCCCAAGCCAACATCGCTTCGAAGTCCTAAGCGGTGATTGCCAGTTCGCTATATTGGCGACCCATCCGTCATCCTGGAAATTTGCTTGCCACCAACTGCCACCATTGCCAACGTCCACGAGAGCTTGCCACCGTTGCCACCATTGCCACCAACTTTTTCTGCCGCCAACCCCGTTCAATCACAACCCGAAGCGTAAGCGAGGAATCAGTTTAGTGGGAAAATCCCCCATCCTCACCGTCGAAAACCTCATCAAAGACTACGGCCCCCTCCGCGCCGTAAACGACGTCTCGTTTGAAGTCCAAGAAGGCGAAACCTTCGGCCTCCTCGGCCCCAGCGGCGCCGGTAAGTCCACCACGCTCGGCATGATGGTCGGCTACCTCACGCCCACCAGCGGCCTGATCACCGTCGACGGCAAGCCCGACCCCACCAAGCCCGAAGTCCGCCGCCAAATCGGCATCGCCCCTCAAGCCACCGCCCTCTATCTCGAACTGACCGGCGAAGAAAACGTCCAATTCTTCGGCGCCCTCCACGGCCTCGGCGGCGCCGACCTCGCCGCCCGCGTCAAGGAATCTCTCGAACTCGTCGAACTCTGGGACCGTCGCAAAGACCGCGCCAAGGGCTACTCCGGCGGCATGCTCCGCCGCCTCAACCTCGCCGCCGCCATGGTCCATCGCCCCAAAATCATCCTGCTCGACGAACCCACCGTCGGCGTCGACCCGCAGTCCCGCAACCACCTCCTCGAAAACATCGCCCGCCTCAAAAACGAAGGCCTCACCGTCCTCTACACGACGCACTACATGGAAGAAGCCCAGCGCCTCTGCGACCGCGTCGCAATCATGGATCAAGGAAAAATCCTCGCACTCGACACCGTCGAAGGCCTGCTCGCTAGCCACGGCGGCAGCAAGTCAATCGAAATCGAAATGCCCGAGAACTACGAGCCGCCTCCGATCGAAGGCGCCCGGCGCGAAGGCCAGCGCCTCTTCCTCGAAGCCGAACACCCGCCCACGCAGATCACCAAAATCGTCAACATGGGCATCCCGCTCACCTCGATCCGCATCCACACGCCGAGCCTGGAATCGGTCTTCCTCAAACTCACCGGCAAGAGGCTTCGAGACGAATGACATCGATCTGGGCGATTGCTTCAAAAGACCTCCGCCTCCTCATTCGCGACCGCTACGGCCTCTTCTGGGTCTTGGCGTTCCCGATGATGACGGCCCTTTTCTTCGGCTCGATCTTCAAAGTCGGCGGCGCCCCCAACAAAATCAACATCGCCGTCATCGATGAAGACAATTCGACAACCTCGCAGAAACTCATCGAGCGCCTCAAAAAATCCGACTCGATCAACATCCGCCGCTACGTCGCCGAGACCGAGAAGGATAACCCCGAACCAATCTCGCTCGAAAAAGCCGAAGAGCTCGTCCGCAAAGGCAACATCGCCGCCTTCCTGCGCATCCAAAAAGGCTTCGACAACGGCTCCGGCATGTTCTTCGATTCGAGCAAACTCGAACTCGGCACCGACCCCAGCCGAGGCGCCGAACGCGGCATGCTCGAAGGCGTGGTCATGCAAAACGTCTTCATGGGCTTCACCGAAGGCTTCTCAAACCCCAAAGCCGGCCGCGAACAAATCGCCCAGGCCCAGAAGCAACTCGCTGGCGCAAAAGACATCTCTTTATCGCAATCAATCGTCCTCGGCACGCTCTTCACCTCCCTCGATTCCCTCTTCGCCCAGCAGGAAGCCGACGCGAAGTCAGGCGACGGCAAAGGCGGCCTCAATAATTCCCCCTTCAGCAACATGAAACTCGCCGTCCGCGATGTTTCCTCGAACGGCCAAGTGAAACGAGTCCTCAATGGCTACGAAATTACTTTCCCCCAAGCGATCGCCTGGGCCTTCATGGGCATCTGCACTTCCTTCGCCGTCAGCACCGTCCAAGAGCGAACCCTCGGCACCCTCATGCGACTCCGCGTCGCACCGCTCTCGAACGCCCACATCATGCTCGGCAAGGGCCTCGCCTGTTTCATTACGATGCTCACGGTCTCGACGCTCCTACTCGTCGTCGGCCGCTTAGTCTTCGGCGTCCGTATCGCGGACCCACTAAAACTCGCCCTCGGCCTCCTCTGCGCCGGCGTCGCCTTCGTCGGCCTGATGACCTTCATCGCCTCGACCGGCAAAACCGAGCGCGCCGTCGCCGGGTCCGCCACCGCCTACGGCATGCTCCTGGCCATGCTCGGCGGCGCCGCAGTGCCAACCTTCATCATGCCTCCCTTCATGCTCACGCTCAGTAACATCAGCCCCTTCAAATGGCTGATCTACACCGTCGAAGGCGCCATCTGGCGCGGCTTCTCCTTCGGCGACCTATTAATCCCCTGCAGCATTCTCCTAGCCTTCGGCGCCTTCTTCTTCATCGTCGCCACGGTCAATTCAAGGTATACCCAACGCGCGTAATTCTTTGACTCGCTCCTCCAGATAACGCATAACCTCGTCGCGCGAACGGCCATGCACAACGATCGTTAACACAGGTTTGCCCTTGGCAACGGCACTGCCTCCCATAGGCACGTCGGCTATCAATCTTCGGTTCATCAGCCAATCCGACATGCTATCAGTAATTTGCCCATCCGCTCGCGCGTAGAGAATCGCTTTGATGGTGGGCCACGCCATTGAAGGCGTGGGCTCAACATACACAGCGCTTTCACCTCGGCATGCTAAAACATGTTCGTAGATTAAAGAGTGCTCCATTCCGCGCTCCCACGACTCCATCGACGCGGTATATCTCGGATTGATCTCAAGTAACCAAAGCTGGCCCTCGCGAAGTACATAGTCGACACCAAACAATCCTAGTAAGCCAAATTCGGCTGCCAGTTCGCGCCCAAGGAGAGGGAAGTCTATCCCCTCCGGTGATGCTGGTTTCAAATTTCCCGCGTAATGAAACTTTGGCGCCCCAAGGCAGGGCACGTCGACGAGTTGTTCGGAAGCGAACAGAAAATGCGTTTTCTCTTTCGACGCTAAAAACGCAGCGCTGCCCGGCACCCCGTCGATGCACTCTTGAAAGCACTCTCCCTTTGCCAGTTTCGACTCAGAATTGGCAAGCCGCACTCCAAGCCCGCCGCTACTGGCAATGCGTTTGATGAGCCAAGTTCGATTGTCGGTGGGGCGCGAGATGCGCGTCTCGGGAAATCGGTAACCATGCGCCGCTGCGAAAGCCGCAAGTTCCTTTGGATCACGAACCCTCCGCAATACTTCCGCCCCATTCCCTAAAAGCTCATGCCGCTCCGAAATCTTCTCCACAACCTCCGGATAATTCTCAAGACCACCGGTATAGAGCCACGCGCAAGGCTCCACAGTTGTCGCGTACTCCAAAAGGCCCTCCGGGTACTTCACTAGCCGCGCTTCCGGCCAGGTCTCTCGCAAATCCCGATCGCCGAATTGGTCGGCGGCGTGTACTGCAAAGCCCTCCCAGAATGCCGACCGTGCCGCCGCGCGAACGCTGGAGCCCAAAATCAACAGACGCTCATTGCCGCCGCCTACCATGAATGTCCGCCAGTGTTTCGGTGAAATAGCCCAATTGTATCGAATCTCCGCCCTTTTCCCCTCATTTCCGCCCGCCCCTCGCTTTGCTACATTTCAAGGCCCTTAAAGGTAGTAAACAACCCTCCCTCCCAATGCATCCTGGAGAAGCTTCCATGTCCATGTACGTCGGCGAAGGCCTTGTCGGTGAAGGCAACGAAATCGCTCATATCGATCTCCTGATCGGCAGCAAAGATGGCCCCGTGGGCAACGCGTTCGCCAACGCCCTCGCCCGTCAGAGCGAAGGTCACACTAACCTCCTCGCCGTGATCACCCCCAATTTGGCCGTCAAGCCAGCGACCGTCATGATCACCAAGGTCACGATCAAGGGCATGCGTCAAGCCGTCCAAATGTTTGGCCCCGCCCAAGCCGCCGTCGCCAAGGCCGTTGCTGACTCCGTCGCCGATGGCGTTATTCCGAAGAGCGAATGCGAAAACCTCTGCATCGTATGCGGCGTCTTCATTCACCCCGCCGCCGCCGATGACAAGAAGATCTTCGATTACAACTACGAGGCCACCAAGCTCTCGATCAAGTCCGCCATGACCGGCAAGCCCACCGCCGACGAAATGCTAGCCGGCCGCACCCAAAAGCACCCCTTCCAAGGATTTTAATTAGCCAGTCTTACGTAGCCGCTGTCGCTCCGCGAGGCGAGCATTGACTTAAGCCGCCTGCGACAATCTCGCAAGCGGCTTTTTTCATGCCCCGCATTCCCTTCGTGCTCTTCATGTCTTCGTGGTGAAAAAATGTCGAAGAAAAAGATACTGATTCAACTAGACCCCGACCGTTACCCCAGCACCTTCGACTCCGTTGTCGCGATCGATTCCGGCGTCGATCACCTTCTCACCTACGGCGACGTGGAGTGTACCGAAGTCCGCAGCCTCGTTCACGGCGCGATCTTCACCCGCGGCGTCAAATATCTGCAAAGCACCGCCATCTTCATCGGCGGCAGCGATATCGCCCAAGGTGAACACCTCCTCAGTGAAGTCAACCGCACCTTCTTCGGCCCGATGCGCGTCTCGGTGATGATGGACGCCAACGGCTGCAACACCACCGCCGCCGCCGCCGTCCTCTGCGCGATGAAACACAAAATGCTCAAAGACGCCCACGCCGTCGTCCTCGCCGGCACCGGCCCCGTCGGAATGCGCATCGCCCGCCTACTCGCCGCCGCCGGAGCCCACGTCCGCCTCGCCTCCCGCACCTTAGAAAAAGCCACCGCCGCCGCCGAAAACATCGCCAAACAAACCCAGTCCACTCACGTGACGGGCATCGCCGCCGGCAACACCGAAGAAACCAAAGCCGCCCTCGCCGGAGCCCACCTCATCTTCGCCGCAGGCGCAGCCGGCGTAGAACTAGCCAGTGCAGCCGTCCTAGAAACCGCCGAAAAAGGCGCCGTAGCGATCGACCTCAACGCCACCCCGCCCCTAGGCCTCTCCGGCGTCGATGTCATGGACGCCGGCAAAGATCGTGGCAACCTAATCACCTACGGCGCCATCGGCGTCGGCGGCCTGAAAATGAAAATCCATAAAGCGGCCATCGCACAACTCTTCACCCGCAACGATCTTGTGATCGATATCGATCAGGTGTTTGAGATTGGGACGACTATTGCGTAGTCGAGTCTGACGTATCGTAAAAATGTCGTGTCGCCAAGGTAATTTGCTTCAAGGGTAGCTTCGATCTGTTTAGCTAGGCAATTCACGGCAAATGGGTTGCTTGAGTGAACTCGCCGGTATTGACGCATTTCCGGCAGCGGCCCTATACTCGCTACGTATTGCTCAAAGTCGTTTTGGCGACGCCACTTAGCGAAATTCGGCCCTGCTTTACTGGAATATTGCGCGAGATGGACAAGGCACATCATAAAGAACTGCAAAAAAATGACCTCGAAGTAGGGCTCGAAAAAGTCGCCTCGTCGGTCAGACCTTATTACGCACCATTAGCTCTCGTTGCCGCGATCCTGATCGTGGGCGCAATCGGCTACATGATCTACGAGCGAAATGTCCGCGCGACGAACGCAGCTGCTTGGACCAAGTGGTCGCTTGCCGTTTTTGATCGTGATCCCGATTCTGAAGTGCTTCGCAAAGTGGGCGAAGAGCTCGGCGATACCCCAGCCAGCCTTTGGGCGACCCAACTCGCCGCCGACGAAGACCTGCGAGAAGGCTCGTATCTAATCTACAACGATCGCGAAGGAGCGCAGGATAAGCTCGAAGCCGCTAATGAGCTTTATCAAAAGGTCATCAAAGGCGCCGGCAGCGATTTGATGCTATTGACCCGGGCGCGATACGGCGCGGCGCGGACAAACGAATGTCTATTCAAGGTCGATAATGCAATTGAGCTTTATCAACAGATCGTTAACTCGGAAATGAGCAAAAGCGCTCTCGCGACCGCCGCCAAAGAGCGAATCGAATTGCTCAAAAAGCCCGAGACCAAAGACTGGTACAAGTGGTATGCGACGCAAGAGCCCTATAAGCCGCTCCCCAATCGCAATCCCAATTCCAAGGGTGGGCTCAATAGCTTCCCTGGCGGCGCCGGCGTTCCTGAAATTCCGGGCGGCTCGATTCCCACCATCGACGGCGTAGCGCCTTCCTCAACCGACAAGAACGGTCCTGCTCCAACCGAAGGCGAAAAGAAACCAGCTACCGAAGAGAAAACGCCCTCCGCAGATCGCGAAGAAAAGCCTTCTCGCTTTGAAGAGAAGCCTTCAGCAGAACCAAAGCCGGGCGAGCCAAAGTCTGGCGAAGAAACTCCGAAGGCCGACGCACCACCCGCGACGCCTGACACTCCATCAACTGAAAAGCCGGCGGGCGAGAAACCCGCTGCGGAACCAGCCGCTGAACCGAAGCCCGAAGAAAAGAAACCGTAAGCGCTAACCGCTTGCCCGCGCTGATCGGATATGTCGATGGAGGATGAAGAGGAGTCGATCGTTGAGCCCCTATTGGAGGAAATCATTCCTCCTAGCCCGCTCACGATCCCCACGAGTATTGTCGTCGAAGCCCAGAATGCCGGCGCACGGCTCGATGCCTTTCTCGCGCTGACTCTCCCCCAATTCAGCCGCGTTCGTCTTCGTAAGTCGATCAACGAAGTCGAAGTCTTAGTCAACGGCAAGCGCGCCAAAGCCGCCCATCGACTGAACGCCGGCGACCAGATTGCTCTCGCGCTGAGTGACTCGAAACCGGATGGCCCCGAGCCGGTCAATATTCCGCTCGAGGTGCTCTTCGAAGATGAAGCGATGGCGGTCGTCAACAAGCCGCCCGGCATGGTGGTGCATCCCGGCAAAGGCAACTGGAAAGGCACACTGACGAGCGCACTCGCTTATCACTTTGCCAATCTCAGCTCGATCGGCGGTCCCTCGCGGCCTGGCATCGTCCATCGACTTGATCGTGACACAAGCGGAGTGATCCTCGTCGCCAAAACGGACGAAGCCCACGCCATGCTCGCTGTGCAATTCGAAAACCGCGAGACCAAGAAAGAGTATTTCGCGATCGTCTGCGGAAACGTCGACCGCGATCAAGAACGGATCGACCTTCCGATCGGTCTGCACCCGAGCCATCGCGAAAAGATGGCGATTCGGGCGGACCACGATAGTAGCCGCCCCGCCCAAACGATCTATCACGTCCTCGAGCGCTTCGACGGCTTCACCGCGCTCCGCGCTTTTCCGGAAACAGGACGCACTCACCAGATTCGCGTTCATCTTTCGCATCGGGGCTACCCCGTTCTGTGCGACAAGCTTTACAGCGGAAGAGTCCAAGTGACCCGCGGCGAGATTCAACGCCGCCGCGACGACGATTCGGTCCTCTTGGCCCGCCAAGCTTTGCATGCCGAGCGAATCACGATTCGCCATCCACTCTCGAAGGAACTCATGACCTTCGAAGCGCCGATCCCTGCCGACATCGCCGGCGTGGTTGATGAGTTACGCAACTCGCGGGCGGTAAGTAAGCGCCAATGAGTTTCTGAAGTTCGCGTTTCTTGTCTTGTTGGCCGCTGCTAGCCGACAGGCATGCGCCCTCGCTACTTTTTTTCCTCTAACTCTTCGAAGAAGCGAAAGCCAAAGCGACAGCCTTTCTAGAAGCAGT
>JBKJSI010000435.1:0-4607 GCA_046595915.1 Pirellulaceae bacterium | reverse complement strand
CGACTTCCGTGCCAAAGTAGACATCGCGAGCATCCTGCTAGCATGAGGCCCTGAAAAGCACGCAACATGCCACAAGGATTAGGCTTGCGCCAAGAGCAGATTTTCCGGATAGCTTCTGAGTTTATGCCTCCTTGGGCTGGCGCTCGTCGCCAACGAGTCGTTCGGGCAGTATGGCGGTGATATCGATAGCATTCGTCGAAATCACGCCGCCTTCAGCGCCGCCATGATGGAAAAGCAAAATCAGCAGTTGCGAGCCATCGCTCAAGCTCAGCAAGAGTTACGGCAAAAAATAGTGCGGGTTTATCGCAATCGAACGGGCGACTACACCACCTCCGACGCCGTCGCCTACCAAAGACTTGAGCAACAATACTACGCTCAAAATCCGCAGGCCTTTCAGCAAAAACTGGCCGAAAATCAGTATTACGCTCGGGAATATCAAAAACTATACGAGAAGAGCGTCCGCGATACGCAGTACAACATGCAAGCTCGACATGCCGCTCGGATGGACGCGATTCAATCGATCGGCGCCATGAATACCGCCACATTCAACCGACGGATGGGAAGCATGGAGGGTAAAACCGCGGCCTTCAGCAACGTGATCTACGAGCGCGGGGACTACTATAATCGAGCAACGGGCCAAACCCACAACCTCTCATTTCATCACAACCAAGTCCAATCGTCGGGCGGGCGACGTTTTTATACCGACAACCATGGCCGCCAGCATGAACTTGGTATGGGACAAACCCTTCAACCCAGGTAGTGACTATCCCGACTCGGATTTTCGCACTGGTCATTCAACAAAAAAGCCGCAGTCCTTGGACTGCGGCTTTTTTGTTGAATGTCGGCAGCGATTCGCTGCATCAAGCAAAAATGACCCCACGGAGATTCGAACTCCGGTTACCGCCGTGAAAGGGCGGTGTCCTAGGCCTCTAGACGATGGGGCCGTCATTTGGACGCAAATGAATGCGTCAGGCACGCGTAAGGGTATACTAGCCCCGTGTTTGAAACGTCAAGGGGCGACGTGATTTGCGGAACGCTACTATTCGGCAAAATGACTTATTATCGTGCAGACAAATCATTATCGTGCTGGCAAAGCTGGACCACCTGCATTTTCTTCCGCAATCCGCTCCGCGAGCTCCGCCCTGTGAATTGGTACATCCGCTGGAGCGTTGATTCCAATTCGAACTTTGTCGCCTTGAATCTTCACGACCATGATCTCGATTTGATCATCAATCATGATCGATTCATTTTCCTTCCTGGAAAGTACGAGCATCGCTTCAATCCTTTGAACGAAAAAGTTTCCTCCGACCATGCCTAAAGCACGCTACATCACGCTTTAAGCGCAAAATTTAACGCCCATAATCTAGCGCATAGTGAACAAACGTCAATAGTCCAAACGATTGGCCGTCGGGTTACTTGGCTATCTGGGAAAAGATATTGAAAACGTCGTGGTCGTTCGTGTCTGGGTTGCTTGTGAATAGTTTCACGGTCTCTATAATGCCCCGCTGTTGAAGGCTTGGCCGCCGTGCGCAATGACGTTCGCGAGCGTAACCCTGCTTCAGAAAACAACTTAGAACGCGATCAACCCGATCGTGAGGGGCCCCAAGATGGGCGAGTGGTTCAAGAACTTGTGGACAGCGGTTTACACCGTGGCCCAAGGCATGTTGGTGACCCTACGGATCTGGTTCATCACCTACGACCGCGATCGCGGCACGTTCACTGATAAATTTGAATACCCCGAAAAGCCGGTGCCCGTCGCCGCACGCTATCGCGGCTTCCATCGCTACGACCTGACTACCTGCATCGCCTGTGATCAGTGCGCCAAGGCATGCCCGGTCGATTGCATTTACATTGGCAAAGAACGCGTTGAAGGCAGCAAGGGCTTTAAGATCACCGGCTTTGCCATCGATTATTCCAAGTGCATGTTCTGCGCACTTTGCGTTGAGCCGTGCCCGGTCGACTGCATCTTTATGGGCGCCACGCACGACCTGAGTTGCTACAGCCGCGATGGATGCATCGTCGATTTCGCGCGACTTCCCGTCGATGTCGCCTGGGGACGCAGCACGCTGAACCCCACCGCAGTCGCGGCCTCCAAAGTCATCGCCGAGCCAGTTCACGGTGGACCGAATCAATAGTCATAAGTCATTGCCCATTGATCGCGTCCATTTTTCGCGTCTATTTTCATTGCCCGGATAGGTAAAAGATGTCCGACACCAGCAGCTGGGATTCTACGATTGGACTGGTTGCGTACCTCGCGCTCTTCGCGTCGGTGGGCATCATTTTCCTCTTCGTGAATTTGCTGGTCGGAAAGTTCGTGCGCCCCGCCAATCCTCATGCTGAGAAGCAAGAGATTTATGAGTGCGGCGAGCCCACGATCGGCTCTAGCTTCGTGCAATTTGACCTTCGCTTTTATGTTGTGGCTCTCGTCTTCATCGTGTTCGACGTCGAAGTCGCGTTTCTTTTTCCTTGGGCGACTGCCTTTGGCAAAGCGACCAATCTTGCCGATGAAAATATGCCGGTGATCGTCGCCACTTCGACAAACACCATTGAACTTTCGCCTGAAGCCAAAGCCCTGCACAAAGAACTTGGGTTTCCGAACGCATCTGTCAAGGCAACCAATGCCGCCGATGCGACGAAGGAAATCCGCCAAGGTTCGTGGCGATTTGCGGCTTTCGCATCTGCTGCGATGGCTTTGTTCTTCGTCGTGCTGCTGATTGGTTATGCCTACGAATGGAAGACCGGCGCCTACGACTGGGTCCGCGCACTCACGCAAGAGAAACGAGCGGAGGCGGCTGCGCCTCGGCAAGGGGTGGGCCAAGTTATCGATATCGGTGAAGAAGAGCTCGTCGAAGTCTAAGGGTCCACCTAACTGTCAGTCCGAGGCACGCACCCAAGCCAGTTCCGAGGTTGTTCGATGAGTGGATCGAAGCTGTTAGATCAGCTACAAGCAAAATTCAAAGATGGAATCACCGGCTCCAAACTGGATGCGGTTGATCCCTGGATTGAAGTCGCGCCGACTCGGCTTCGCGAAGTCGCGAAGTACGTTCGCGACGATGCGAACCTCAAGTTCGATTTTCTCAATTGCATTTCGGTCGTCGATTACTTCGAGCCGGACGCTAAGAAGGCCGCCAAGGTTGATTGGAAGCCGCATCTCGAAGTGATTTATCACCTCAGCAGCATCAGCAAGAAACATCAGCTCGTTCTCAAGGTCATCTTGCCGCGCTGGAAAGATGATGTTGCCGGTCAATTGCCCCAAGTGCAAAGCGTGGCCGACATTTGGCGCACCGCCGATTGGCACGAGCGCGAGTGTTACGACCTGGGCGGCGTTGATTTCATCGGCCACCCCAATCTCAAACGTATTCTCTGCCCCGATGACTGGGAGGGGTACCCGCTTCGCAAAGATTACGTCATGCCTTTGGAATATCACGGCATTCGCGGTCGCTAAGCGGAACAAGGATTCATCACATGGCAACCAACTTGGCCGAACAGCGAACCGTCGAATTCGACGTCCGCACCGACGAATTGCTCGTCAACATGGGTCCGCAGCACCCTAGTACCCACGGTGTGCTCCGTCTCGTGCTGCGTACCGATGGCGAAATCGTCTCTGAAGTCGAGCCGCACATCGGCTATTTGCATCGCTGCGCGGAAAAGATCGGCGAGAATCTCACGCCGCGCCAATGGGTTCCTTATACCGACCGGATGGACTATCTGGCCGGCATGAACATGAACCTCGGTTGGGCGCTGGTCGTCGAAAAGCTCCTTAAATATGAGCTGCCCGAAAAAGCCCGTCATCTTCGCGTGATCATCACCGAAATGGGCCGTATCGCGAGCCATTTAGTTGGCATGGGCGCATATGGCCTCGATCTCGGCACCTTCAGCCCTTTCCTTTACGCCTTCCGCGAACGCGAAAAGATCCTCGATCTTTTTGAGGAAGCCTGCGGTGCGCGACTCACCTACAGCTATCTCACGCCCGGCGGCGCGACGGCTGATTTGCCTAATGGCTGGGTCCAGCGCTGCGAAGCGTTCCTCGATCAGCTGTTGCCGGTCATCACCGAGTATCACACGCTGCTCACGACGAACTCGATCTTCGTGAAGCGAACCGCCAATATCGGCATACTTTCGCCTGAAATGGCGATCGATTACGGCTGCACCGGCCCCGTCCTTCGAGGATCTGGCGTCGACTATGACCTTCGCCGCGATGGCGAAGAGCGATACACGCAAATGTACGACGGCTATGCCTTCGAGGTCATCGTCGAGCGCAATGGCAGCTATCCCAAAGATCACGTTTATCCCGCCGTGCCTCGCGAGGCTGTGTTGGGCGATTGCTGGCACCGGTTCTACGTCCGCATGCTCGAAGTCATGCAGTCGATCGATCTCGTTCGCCAAGCGATTCCCAAGTACGCATCCGCAAAGGGAAACTACGGCGAACCGATCAAGCTCACCGCGAAGCTCCCTAAAGGCGAGGCCTACCTCGAAACCGAGGCGCCGCGCGGCCAAATGGGCTTCTTTTTGGTTAGCGATGGTTCTTCGATTCCCTGGCGTGTCCGCGCCCGAAGCAGTTGCTTCTGCAACCTTTCGGTCGGTCACGAACTTTGTCGTGGCTGCTT
>JBKJSI010000424.1:0-6629 GCA_046595915.1 Pirellulaceae bacterium | reverse complement strand
ATCGCATTTCGCCGGTTGCGGCGCCGAATGCGGTGATCGAGGTGGAGAAACTGCTTCCCAAATCGAAATCGAGTTTTAGCGGCTAAATCTTTTGCCATGGTTTGGCGTCCGCTCGACGATCGCAATCCCGGGTTGTCGAGATTGATCAACCCGGGCCGCTGGGCGGTTTATTCACCCGTTACCGTGAAGTTGAGCGTTTCAACGAGATTGTCGTTGATGTGCAACTCGACGCGGTAGGTTCCTGGTGGCCAGCCGCCTTTGGGTTTGGCGACTTCGAAGGTGAAGGTCATCGGATTGGCGGTTGCTTTTAGCTCGGCTTCGAAGACCTTGGTGTTCTTCGGGGCTGCGTCGCCGACGTCTTCAATGATATAGATACCCTTCGCTTTATCGTCGACTTCAACGCCCTCGACGGTAAAGGTCGCGATGATTTTCGCGGTGTCTTTCTCAAACTCGGTTGCGGCTTCGGCGTCTTTCGCGACGGCAAGCGCGCCGCTCACCTTATAGCCACTGACAGGCGCAATCGATTTGAAGATTGCCGAAACGTCTTCGAGTTCTTCTTTCGTTGCTTCGGCGTCGGCTTCAAAATAGATGACGGCGGCTCGAGTTTCGGTGGTTACGAGCACGGCGACGAATTCGATCTTGCTGTCATCTTCGCTATCGACCGCAGAGCCTTCATAAAATAGCCCATCCATGCCGCCCGGCTTTACTTCCTTGGCCTTCCCTTTGAGCTTGATATCCTTGGCGTATTCCTTAAGCATTTCCTTAAGATCGGTCTTGAGGTCTTTGGCGGCTTCTTTGCTTTCAAGTTCCCAGATCATGATCTGGATATGTTCATTGGCGGAGTTCGCGTCGAAGGTTTCCTCATCGCCTTCGCCTTTCTCCCAGGTTTCGGGAAGGGTGAAGAGAAAGAGGGCGTTTTCCTTCTTGGGAAATGCGAACTGATCGGCGAAGAGTGATGTGGGAATGATGGCCGAAGTGGCCAAGCAGATCAGTAGTGTGCTCAGAGTCTTCATGATTTTCCTTCGTTGTTAGACACAGCTGGAGTTTCGAGGCGACATGGTAATAAGGCGCCCATGATTCGCATGGAATTGAAAAGCCTAAGTCTGAAAACAGGGCCAGAGCGGCATTCGTTCACCCGTTTGGCGAAATCGAATTGAGGTTGCCGTTATGACCGTTACCTTTGGCCTGGAAACGGTCGAATGGCGCAGGATTTGCCATCTAGTCTGCTTGCTGAAAGCGTGGGCTTTCTTTCTATCGCTCAAGGAGAGACGCCATGGCGACTGCCACCGAAGACAAATTGCACGATCTCCTCGAAGATTTTGATGCGGCGATGCTCGTGACTCGAACGCAAGATGGTCAATTGCGTTCGCGGCCCATGATGCTTGCGGAAGTGGACTCAGAAGGCGGCCTGTGGTTCGTGACAGGAAGGGACTCCGCGAAAATGGACGAGCTCGCGCAGGATCATCACGTGAATGTGGCGATGCAATCGAAGCGGAAGTTTGTTTCCATCAGCGGGCAGGTCAGAACGGTCGATGATCGCGACAAAGTGGCCGAGCTGTGGAACGAGATGTGGCGAGTTTGGTTTCCCGGCGGCAAGGGCGATCCGAATCTTCTTTTACTTAAGGTCGATGGCGAAATGGGCGAGTATTGGGACAACAGCGGGACGAGCGGCGTGAAATATTTGATTGAGGCGGGGAAGGCTTACCTGCGCGGGACTCGGCCAGACGTCGAAGGCGATACGAAGATTCATGGGAAGGTGGATCTATGAGCGAGAGTCAAAGCCCATCCTCGACTATCGGACGTGAATGCCGAGTACCGTCAGAAATTGCGTGATCTTGCCCTTATTCGTCATCCCTTGATAAATGATCGGCGTTTGTGCGCCTGCGGTGATTTTTATGCCTAGCGTTGTGCGTTCGACCTGAAGACCTGGGCTAAGGGGCAGCTTGGTAATCAGCATGCTGAGCTCTGTTTTCTTGCGAGTCTTATCAGGCAGGTTGCCAATCTCAGGATCAACGAGATGCGGTGAGGGATCGGGTTTCTTGGTGAAATATTTTTTGATGATGTAGTTGATCAATAGCCCAAGGAGTCCAGCGAGCGCGAAGGCTATCGCCGCGTCGTTTTTGGTTCTCAGCGCGAAGATCGACGTTCGAGTGAAGAGCAGTTGCCCTTGGCCTTTGTTCTTGCCGACGTTAACGTTGCCTTCCACGAGCAGGAAGTCTTCGATGATGTCGCCGCTGGGGGCGGCGTAAGGGTTTGCAGCTTGGTCCATGGTGGTGCTCTAGTGCCTGGACGAATACTAAAGTGTGGTTGATCGGCTTGCTATCCGCGTCGCCACTTACGCAGTTTTCACTCGAATTGGTGGTTTGCCCGATTGAGGATACCAGCCAACCTCCGCAATTTTCTTTTCCGAATCATACTCAGAACGCACAATTACAACGACTCGCCCCTCTCCATCGAGAGATCGCTTCTCGACAATCTTCCGCTCATCGTTGTAGTAGTAATCGTAGACAAACACTTCATCATCGACTTTGTCTAATGACTTCATATCGCGGGGATTTCTTACAACGACTCGGTAAGGGAGCGCCCGCCAATCAAGAAAGACCTCGGCGTAAGAACACGGACGCGGAAGACTAGAGTCGAGTTCGCCAACTCCAACATCGGTTTCCCGATTCCAGCTTTCAAAGAGCAACGATTCCACTTCCTTTACTTCCTCCTTTAACTGCTGCTCCGCGATGTGTCACGTCGGCTGCCGAACGGGATCGAGTTTCCTCAAGGCACTCCAGAAAACACCCCCTTAATCACCTTCGCCTTTCGACTCCATCTCATCAATCCACTGCCAAGCGTCGTCACTCGCTTGATCCCACGCGGCGATTTCATTCACGACTTCGATTGGCAAAGCGCTGGCGGCCACCAGAGTTTCTACGTAACTCCCTTCAGGCAAGGGATGGTTGAGTTGCGGGACGATTGCGCCATTACGGACGATCCCCGGAATGCTGCAGTGCTGATCGGTCGACATAACTGACTTTGCCTCAAAGTGGTGTACCGACCAAAACTCCTCTTCACTCACGAACTTGATCCTACACAGCTCAGTTCCGTTTGTCCCGGTATTGGATATCGGCGCCGAATGGCTGTCAAACCACGCCCGGAAACACTCCCCTAATCACTTTCCCCTCCGCTAGTGGCAGCGGCCTTCCCAGCGGATCATGAATCTCCGTTCGCGGATCAATTCCAAATCGCCACAGCAGCGTCGCCGTCAAATCCGCCGGCGTGACACCATTGCTTGCCGGATAGGCTCCATCGCGATCACTTTCGCCAAACGTCGCACCTTGCGCTGCGCCGCCGCCCGCGACTACCGCGCTGTAACAATTCGGCCAATGATCCCGCCCCGCGCTGGAGTTCACGCGCGGCGTTCGTCCAAATTCGCCCATGACGACGACAAGCGTTTCGTCGAGCAAGCCGCGCTCGCCAAGGTCTTCGATGAGCGCCGAAAAACTCTGGTCGAAAGGACTCAGCAATTCGCGATGACGAGGAAAAATGTTGGCGTGGCTATCCCAATTCGCGTCTTGACCGTTGATCACTTTGTCGTTGACATTGATGAACCGCACGCCCGATTCGACGAGCTTCCGCGCGAGTAACAGGCTTTGGCCGAGGGTCGTGCGCCCGTAGCGGTCGCGCAGTTTTTCTGGTTCACTTTCGACGCGAAACGCCTTTTGAATCGATTCACTTTGAATCAGTTCGAGCGCCCGCGATTGATAGTCTTCGAATCCACCTGCGCCGCTTTGTGGCTTTTGATGTTGTAGCGAGCCGCTGAGCGCGAGTCGTTCGGCCAGCCGCGATCCCTCGACGCCGGAGGGCATTTTCAAATTGGGAATCGCAAACTTCGGCTGGCTTGGATCGGCGGTAATTTGAAACGGATCATGCTGCCCCAGCAGAAAGCCGGAATTCTGCCCGGCCAGATCGACGACGTTGTGCATCACATGCGGTAACGCTACGTTGACAAGCGGACTGGCGGTCTTCGGCAGTTTGCCGGCGGCGGTCAGATAACTCAGCGCGGCGCCAACATTCGGAAAATCGGTCGTGCGATTGGCGCCCAAGATATCGAGGTCAACCTTGGGCAGCCGGCCGACAAGCGCTTGATACATGGCCGAGTTGTGATTGCCCATCGTATGATGGAGCGAGCGGATCACGGTAAGCCGATCGACGATCTTCGCGCACTGCGGTAGATGCTCACAAACAAACCGCCCCGGCACGCTCGTGCCAATCGGTTGATACTCGCCGCGAATCTCTCGCGGCGCGCGGGGCTTCATGTCCCACGTATCGAGATGGCTCGGGCCGCCGTAAAGCATGATGACAATGCAAGATTTGATTGGTCGAGTAGGACTCGCGGCGCGGGCGAGCGAGGGCTGATTGAGCAGTAACGCGGCGGTGCTGCCGGCGGTCATCTGTAGGAAGCGGCGGCGTCGGGCGCGGCGTGCGCGGTCGGTGGGGTTGCTGCGCATGGTCTTCTTGGCAGGATTGGGCGGGAAGTTCAGGCGGGACGTTTATTTGAACATGTGGACTTGGTGCTGGCTACACTCTCATGATCAAGTTTAAGAAGAAAGCACTTTTCCACGATGGATCGTTCGAATTACTGTTTCACCGCCCCTAAGCGTGCCTCTTCCAGGCTGTAACTTCTTAGTCCGTTTGCAGTCGCGCCGATCTTGGCGACCAACTGCCCTGGCGCCTCGCCTTCATAGAACTGCGGATCAAAAAACTCGATCCCAAATGACTTCAAATACGAATCCAACATCTCGCGAGTAAATCTCGACTTGATCTGTTTGGCTTGATACTGCTCCAAATTCTCAAAGCTCTGCGGTTCGCCATCGGCGCCAAATTTCCATTTACCACCATCGTTAGCCGCATAAATGGATCTCCGCGTGTTGATAAAAGTGCAGCCCTCCGTCGTTGGCGAGTAGAGCTCAAAGATCGTGGCGCCATACTGCAATTTGCCTTTGCTGCCATTGATGTCGTCGCTTGCAACAGCACGGATACCGCGACAACCAAGCTTCTGGCAAAGATATGACACAGCACTATAAACGTCGGTCCCTCGCCAGCCATTATCAAAGTACGCGGTCCAATCACTTTTTGTCGGCAAGAAGAGAAACCGAAGGCGTTCAACACTCGTCAGGGGCAAGAGGCTCTGTAGATTAGCGGCGAACGAGCCATTCACTTCCGAACGTAGGTGCCGGACATTTCGCTTTGCATGAATGGGCTGCACCCATTCGAGATAGGCCTCCGCCACCGAACGGCTGTCCGTCTCAAGAAAGCCGATTTCAGAGGTGATTGGAGCAAATCTGTCATCCAGGAGGTACATGAGGTTGATCTTACTTCGGGTGTTCGGCTAACAGCAGCAGTTTCTGGCTACCATCCATCTCAAATTTGACATCCATGCTCGCTGCGGTCAAATTGCGACTTCCTTTGCGGAGCCCCGATAGATGCACCAACCCACGAGCCTAAAAACCAACGACTACCTCCCCTGGTCTCGCGGGCGCGGCAACGACGTCTGGCAAGTCCTATATGCGTGCTACCAGGGTGACTTAAAAACGCTCATCGACCTTCTAGATCGCCAGCCCTCGCTTGTCGATTGCGAAGTCACCTACTATCGCCCGCTCCATTTCGCGGTGCGCGAAAATCACTTCGAAGTCGTGAAGCTATTGATCGATCGCGGAGCCCATCTCCTTTGCAGCGGCCTCGGTTACCAGCCCGCATGGCGCCCTAAGAATCCAAAGAACCACCAGTGGATCTTCACGATGGCCCAAGAGCGCGGCTATCACGAAGTGAGTGAGCTATTAGATACGACCGCACGCCAGCGATACGAAATGCGCCCCGAAGGCGAAATCATTGCCGACGCCATTCGCACCCGCGACGCCGCAAAAACGATCGCGCTGCTCGACGAGCATCCCGACTGGCTCGAAGCCGCCGATGGTTTCGGAACGCGGCCGCTCCACTGGGCCTCACTAACTCGACAGAATGATCTCATCGATACGCTATTAGATCGCGGCGCTCAAATCGACGCCGCGCGGCCCGACGGCGCCCGAGCCATTGAGCTGGCTCGCGGCGATTATCATTATCGCGCCTATCGCGATCTGCCAAAGGACGCGCCGCAGTCTCAGGATAGCGTCGTCGAACTCCTGATCGCTCGCGGCGCCGATTACGATCTGAGCCTCGCCGCCAAGCGCGGTGACATGCCGCGTGTTCAAGAACTTTTAGCGACCGATCCCGCATTGGCAAACTGTTTGCCCTCTTGTTCCAGCTATTACAATCACACACCGCTCGCCAACGCCGCTGCCTCGGGTCACATCGAGATCGTCAAGCTCCTTTTGGCGCGTGGCGCTGATCCCAACTTCGTAGAGGAAGTAGCCCCCAACGGCATGGCCCTCTATGCCGCGATTGGCGGCAAACATTGGGAGATCGTCAAACTACTCCTGGAACATGGCGCCGACGCTACCGCAATGGTCGAGTCTTCCGGCGGCTGTTACTGGCGCGCCAAACGCGATGGCGCTCCGCCCGAGATGCTGAAATTGATCGCCTCCTACGGCGGCTGTTGCAATGAGGAACTCGCGATGTACGACGACGACATCGAATCGCTC
>JBKJSI010000210.1:0-3868 GCA_046595915.1 Pirellulaceae bacterium | reverse complement strand
GCGCCGGTGCTGGTCAATTCGGTCGAGGGCGCGCCGGCGAGTGCTTCGAAGCGAGCCAAACCCATATCGAGGACTTTCACATTCCCTTCGCCATCGATCAAAAGGTTCTGCGGCTTGATATCGCGATGGATAACTCCTTGGCGATGCGCATATTCTAGCCCTTTCGTCGCCTGCATAATACACTTGATGGCCAGCGAAGCATCCATCGGGCCGGTTGCTTTGACAAACGAACCCAAGTCCTTGCCGTCGACAAACTCCATCGCCAGGTAATGCACGCCACGCGACTCGTCGGCATCGTAGGCCGTGACAATATTCGCATGTTGTAGCTGACCTGCGGCGAAGAACTCTCGTTGAAACCGCGCAATCGCTTCAGCGTCCTTCGCGGCTGCCGCAGGAAGAATCTTAATCGCCGCTAGCCGCTTCATCAGTCGATGCCGCGCTTTGAGCACCAACCCCATTCCGCCTTGGCCAAGCTTTTCAATGACGACGTAATTGCCAAGGACTAACGTCTTCAACCGGCCCGAGTAAATCTCTTGGGCCTGAAACGAAGTGAGTAGCTTTCGCTTGATCAATTCGCGCGCGAGCTTCTCACCGGTGTCAGGAAATTGACTTGGCGGCAAGTCAGCAAGCGCGTAGTCAATCTCCTCTGCCGTGAGCAAGCGGGATTCGATAGCATTTTTACGGAATGTTTCAGCAGTCTGCGCCAAAGTTGCACTTCCGGTGACGACGTTTCTATAGCTCTACGAGGTGGCAAGTCCAAGTACTTTAGCAGCGTGGACCGGGTATCTTCAATCGCTTCCTTGCAAACCGCACGTTTGGCTCTGGGAACTGTGCGGCCGCGTTCTCGATCAATTCAAAGAGCCCGAGGGCAGAAACTATTTCCAGCATTGCGGTTATCGCCACACCTGAAATTAAACCGCACTAGGCCTCACTGGCGTCGACGTGACGGACAATGGAAAAGACCGCGGCCACTTTATCACTTTTTACGCGGTCGGAGTCGGCGGCCTGAAAATGAAAATCCATAAGGCCGCCCTCGCGCAACTCTTCACCCGCAACGATCTTGTGATTGATATTGACCAACTGTTAGAGAGCGGCAGGAGCATTGCTTGAGAGTGAAGTTGGTGAAAGGGCGATGCCAATTCGTGAACTACTTCTCTTTCTGAAACTTACAATATTTCAGATTATTGCTGAGAATCGAATCCTCTGGAAATTGCTCGAGTCCTCGCTCATAAATCTTGATCGCCTCGTCCCACTTCTTGGCGTTCATCGATTCACGAGCCCAAGTATCGACAAGCGCCGCGCCGCTTGCCCAGATTTCCTGCTGCTTCGGCATCTCCTTCAGAGCCTCTTTCGCTTTCGCGAAACCCTCTTCCCATTTCTTGTCACGGCTAAGGCCATCGATCCATGCAACATAAGCATATGACTTCAGGTCGTCGCGAGCGGAATCATCCTTCGCTCCCGTGCCCAGCTCGACCGCCAGTTTCGCGGCGCCCATAAAGTCTTTCTTGGTCGCCTTCTCCTTGATCTGGCTCCGCAAGAAATAGCCGATTCCGTTTTCGGCGTCTTCGTGCATTGGAAATGCTTCTCGAATCGCGTTGATATGTTCGTGCGCCCCGTTGACGCCTTGATTCTCGAAAATTACTGGCAGCGATTCCTGAATGTGATAGGCGAGCCCATCATCAATCGCCCTCGTCGCCGCGATCGTTTTCATGCGTTTCAGCGCGACGAGAGAGCCGGAAAAATCCTTCTCCGCAAGGCGATTTTGCGACCACCTTCGCGCAAATTCTCCCACCTGCTCCTTGAGCGGTTCTCGCTCTTCCGGAGAAAGTCCTTTGGTGATCACCTCGAGATATTTTGCCGCCGCTTCCCGTCCCGCTTCATTTCGAGCGTCCCTTAGCAGCGCATTAGCATACGGCATAAGCCATGCCGCTCGCTCCTTGAGCTCTCCATCCGACGCAAACGCCTTCGCAGCATGACCTGCCGTCTCTAGCGCCGAATTGAGCTTGTCACCCGAAATTAGCTCCTCAATTCGGGCCACATAGGCGGTGTTCAAGTCCTGCAAGACGTATTGGGATTCCGGAAATTGCTTTCGCCCTTCCTCGCCGCGCTCAATCGCTTTGTCACTCTGCTTGGCCGCCACAAGTTCGGAAATCCATGCATGATAGAGACGCTCGCCGATCTCCATTTTCTCCTTCTCATTGTCAAGAACCGGCGCAAGGTTCGAAAGCGTTTGCCTCGCTTTTTCGAATTCCTTCTTGCCCCACAGTTCGCTCACGACGCGGTAGGCAAATTGTTCCCCGCCTTCAGGCACCGCCGCACATTCCCCGAACGCCCCGTGCATCGCCTTATAGTGAGAAATCGCCTCCGCCAGGCCGCCCTTCGCTTCCGCCTGCGGCAAAGCCATTTGCATATGAACCGCGATTCCGGCCGCCAACTCACGGTCAGCCGCTTTCGGATCATAAAAGCGTTTCAGCACCTCCATCGATTCCGCGTATTTCTTCTCACCCAAAAGCGATTGTGACCAAAGCCGGATATGGCTCGTGCGCCACTCCGACATCGCCTTCATCTCCTCCGGCGTGAGCATTTTCTCCGCTCGTTCCATGACCACCAGCGCGGCGTCATAGCCCGCCTTTTGTTGAAGATCATGGCCTAGGGACTGAAACCACTTGGGTCGAGAATTCAGCCTCGATTCATCGGGAAAAGTATTCTGAGCATTGGTTGCCGCTTGCATCGCTTCCCCGTCACGCCCCGTTTCAAGCAACTTCGTGATGTGTTGAGCCCAAGCGTTCCGGCGATTGTTCTCGACTCCAGTATTGCCGGGCGCAACTAGGTGCGCGAATTCCATCGCCGCCACGGCTTGTTCAAACTTCTCCGCTTTCTCGAGGGCCGGTCCCCAATTCACCAGCGCGGCCGTCATATTCGTCGTCGAGCACTCGTCATCTGGAGCCAGCGCCAGCGCCGCGACGTAACAGCGAATCATCGCGAATTGTTCTGATCCGTCATCCTTTTTGAAATGGTTGCCGCGATTGGAATAGATCATGGCGGGAACATGCCAGTAGGAAACATCATGCCCCGTTGATCGGGCTGGCCCGCTAGTGATGATGATCGCTTTCGGGTCCTTGACCTTTGCCTCCCAGTCATAACCTTTCGCGTTCGTGGGCTCGATTTGAATCCGCTTACCATCGACAACCAAGTCAAGCGTCGCATGGCCCGCCTGGAAACTCGATCCCGGCACCGAAATGGGCTGAAGCTTTAGGCCATGAGTCTTGCCAAGAATGCAATAGATCGCGGTCGATGATACACAGTTATATTTCTTGACCTCAAATAACTCGGCGAAGGTCGTCTTGTCGGCGTCGTAACCTTCCTTCATGACTCCCTCATGGAGAAACGCAAGGAGTTTTTCCGCCCGTTCCGTTTCGCTTTTGCATGGTTTTAGCGACTGCTTCGATTCCTCCAGCAGCTGGACATATGCTTTGCGGAGCTTTTCAACCTCGCTCGCCTTCTCGACCCCGCTGGCATAAATGAGCGAATCCAGAAACTGCTCGTCGGTGATTTCCGCCGGCTGCTCCTTCGAAGCATTGGCCCACCGCGCCTCTAGAATTTGGCGTTCTTCCTTCTCAATCGTCGGCGGCTGCCCCATGCCAAGTTCGTCGAGCCGGTCATAAAACTCCAGCGGCGCGAGTTTGAATGCATATTTCGGCGGCGTCTGCCCCAACGCCAAACCGCTGATTGCGAGGCAAAAAAACAAGCCGGATATGCGAATCATCAGCGGCCGTGGAGTAGTCACAGGTGGGATTCCTTTGGAGCAAAATGCCGGCGAACCTAGCAGTCATTGCCAGATTCGCCCTGAAAACACGACCAGCGTAAG
>JBKJSI010000194.1:0-3389 GCA_046595915.1 Pirellulaceae bacterium | reverse complement strand
AACAACATCCCTCAACCTCCCTCCGTGCCTTCGAAGCGAACCGAAGAGATATTGGAAACTGCGCGACAGGCGATCGCAACTCGGTGCTAGCGGGAATTGTGCTGGTAAAGAGGGATGCCCTTGAGCCCTAGTCTCTTCAGCCGTACTTTCAGGTAATCCAGGAGTCTTCGCGCGGATACCTGACGCCCTGCTATATGGCCGCGCGAAGATTCCTCAAAGGTGAACACCCACTTGGAGCGGCGACGCTGCAAAGCGAGTAATCGCTGGACCCGCTTCGTCATCGGGATCGCCCGATGGTTTCCAGTTTTCGTTTTCCATTCTTTCTTCGATCGAATCTGAAGAACGTTCCTCACAGAATCTATGTCTTCCCAAGTTAGATGGATCAGTTCGCCAATTCGCATGCCGGTGTCGGCGAGCACTGCGTAAATATCTTGATGCGGACGACGATCGCACGCCTTGATAATCTGCTCCATTTCCTCCGGCGACCAGCATGGCTGCGGCGAGGATTTAGCCTTCGGGATTTTGTATCCTGCCAGCGGATCCTCGGTGAGCAACTTGCGGCTTAAAGCGAACTTCACAATTCCACCGATCAAAATCAGATCTTTTCGGATCGTATTAGCCCCACTTCCATACACTTTCTTTCGATTGGCCCTAAACTCATCCATGTAGCGCGGATCGATTTGTGACAACCGCCTCCTTCCCAATTTTTCCGCCACTTCCATTGCCACCTTTATTCCAAATCGATACTTGGCCAAGGTGCTGCCTGCCAGCCCGTCGTTGACCTTCCAATCGATGAACATTTCAAATACTTCCTCGATGGTCGCCTTGTCGCGGCGGCTGGAACTTTGTCCTTTCGAAAGTTCTCCAGCTAATTTGAGCGCGTTTAGCTTGGCTTGCTTCTTGGATTCGGTTTTCAATGAGCGGCGAACCTGCTTGCCGGCCCACTGAATGTTTGCATACCACTTTCCTTCGCGCTGAAAAATCGCGACGTTATCAGTGGTCTTTTCGAATTTGGTGCGAGTTGCGCCGGACTCTTTAGACATTGTTTTCATCCCGTATATTTTGAGTTTTTGGCAAAGTTGATCTACGCACGATGGGTTTCGAATCGGAGCCAAATAGCCAGGCTACGAGTCGATCACGTACGAATAGGACTCGTTTTCCGGCCTTGTACGAGCACGTGTTTAGCAACCCACGAGATCTCCACGAGCGCACCGTCTCCGTGGGAACACAAGCTAGTTCCGCCGCCTGATCAAGTGTCAAAATTGGCGGAAAACGCAAACCCCAAGCGGGATCCGCGAACATGGCGGCGATCTCGGCCGTAGACAAATTCAATCCGTTGAACTCACTCATCGTTAGATCCAAGCGACACTAGCAATGCGACGAAAAATGTCGCTTGCCTGGACCTATTCTTAATGCGCGGGCATCAATCGATCTAAGGTTAAGTACCGGTCATTCACTGGTCGTTTCGTCGACCAATCGCCATGAAATTACTCGACGGTGGACATCAACAGAAAATCCGAGACCAATTTTGGAGGTGCGCTCATTAAGTCGACGCCGAATCTCGTGCATTTCCTCGCCAGTTGCGCCGGCAATCGGGAAGGGGATTTCTTCTGTCCAGCCCGCGTCATCAAAACCACGTAGTACTTGAATGGCTGTGTTGCCGCCGGGACGTGAGTAGTATTTGAGCCTTCGGCCACGATAGGTAAGCACGCAAGTGCTACTGAAACTTGGAACAAGTGTTTGCGCCGGTTTAACTTCAACCACGGCTTCGTTCGGCGGTTCTGCAGTCAGCTCTTCCCCGAGGTCTTCGCAAAGCTCTCGGTAGTCAGCGTCTGAAATCATCTCTAGCCCGCGACCGACCTCTGCGATAGCCCGATTCTGACTCCAACCCTGTCGATCAGCCAAGCGAAGAATCAGGGCTTCGGGATAGATCGCGCTGTCAGGAGTTCCGGCGGGGACATTCCCTTCGTTGCGAACAATGGCGATGTCCTCAGGCGTCAGAAGCCGGCGTATAAATTTGATTCGAACTCGCTCGAAATAAAGGTTGGCAATGATTCTCGAAAGCGATTCTTCAGGTGAGCGAAGTAACATCGAGCGGCCTCCTCCGTGGGGGTTTGAATTTCGATCCTTGTCCGTTTCTATATTTTATGATTGTGGATGTTGCCCTCGCAACAGTTTTTACGCCATCGACATGAAATAAAAGCGATCGAGTCCCAAGTAGCAGGTTCAAAGCATCTAATACGCATCCTAACTTGAACCAGCGCGATTGACGTAATCTGTGGCACAGACCGTTCTCATGAGTTCGGGGTTGAGGACGGCCGATTTCCAATCGCTCATCGCGGCTTCTTCGAGCGCTGCGTAGTCCGCATAGACGTTGTTCGACCAGTAGTGGCTCTTGAGGTAGTGCCAAAGGTTTTCGATGGGATTCAATTCGGGACTGTATGCCGGAAGCTGAATGAAGCTCATGTTGGCAGGGACTTTGAGTGATTTGCTGCGATGGAATCCCGCTCCATCCCAAATCATCACGGCCTGTTCGTCTGCGGCGATCCGCTGAGAAAACTGCTCCAAGAACAGGTTGACCGTCGTCGTATTCAGTCGCTGGCAGAGAAGCCCTTCCGCATGCCCTGTTTCAGGGCAGACCGCACCCAAAACCCACAAATAGCCATACTCCGTCTGGCGCACCGCCGAGGGGCGGGTTCCGCGCTGGGCCCAGATGCGAGTAAGCGTTCCCTGCTGCCCGAAACGAGCTTCATCCTCGAAGTAAACGCGTAACCGCTTGCCTGGATGAGCTGCGGCGATCTCGGTGAGCCGCCCAGGGAGTTGCTGGCGAAACGCTTCTTGGGCTGCCGCATCCCATTTTCGATGTCGCGGCCGAGGACGAAGGCAAGAGTAGCCGAACCGATGCAGCAGGTGATAGACGTTCGACAAGCTGCGAAGAACGCCGAACTCCGACCGCAGGATTTTCTGAACGTCTTTGCCACGTAGCGAACAAACTTCATCATCCGCCTTGGGGCCTGCTTCAATGCGCTCGCGGAACGGCTGCTCTTGATCCGGGGCCAGCGGCGACGCTGGACGCCCGCCACGAAGATCATCCAGTCCCTTGAGACCTTGTTCGTTGTAGCGATAAACCCAGCCCTGGCAGATGCGCCTCGAAAGTCCGAGCGACATCGCAATCGCCGGCGCAGTCCAGCCTTCCATCGCCAAAATGATAATTCGCAAACGCTTGGAGCGCCCGGCGCCTTTCTCGGCGCGCTCAATGCGTTTCAATTCCGCCAGCGAAGCATGATCCCTGACTTCCATCACCGCCTCCTAATATGGGCGGATATAACATGATGGGTAATCTAGGAAGGCGCAATAGGATGCGCGCTATTTCGAATTGGAATGCGTAT
>JBKJSI010000688.1:0-5858 GCA_046595915.1 Pirellulaceae bacterium | reverse complement strand
CGACGAAGCAATGACAGACGACACGTTCATCGAAGAAAACTGGACATTTGAAGGCTAGGTGTTTCTTCCTGCAAAGCTCGTTCTCCGCTCCCCCATCGAGTCTTTCGCGCTGCAGCTGTTTTTCACACTCGGTCGAGCCAGTTCACTCGCCGAGTCGAGTCGTCGCGGATCATTCGCGGCCAGTTGTGAAAAAGCCGTTGCCTCAAGAAGTGTGCAAGACTCTCATGCGATCAGCGTCTCCGGCGGCCAGACCCGCCAGTTCCGGAGCCCATCGCATGCGGGAGTTGGGCGAGAATGCCGTGAGAGTCACCTTTCACCCTGCGAAAGGCGACTATCTGAGCGAAAAGCGCCCTGTGGAAGTGGACCAACGCGCCAACTAAACTGATTGGCGATCCGATCATCCTCTCCCACACCGCCAACGATCGCCAAGGGATTCCTTATGGCCCGCTCGAATGCCTCTCGTCGCCAGTTCTTGCAAACGTCCACCGCCGTCGCCGCTGGTGTGGCGATGCCCTACTTCATGACTCGTTCGCTTCGCGCCCAAGAGCAGAAGAACGAGAAACTGCGATTTGCTCTCATCGCATGCGGCGGCCAAGGTAAAGGGGATGCTCACCGATGCAAGCGAGCGGGCGCGGAAATCGTCGCTGTATGCGACGTCGACAAATCACAAGCCGATAAGGCCAATAACGAACTCTGCGGCGGCAAGGGACAAGTCTTCGAGGACTACCGCAAAATCCTCGACATGAAGGATCTCGATTTCGTGGTCGTCGCGCCGCCCGATCATTGGCATACCAAAATTGCGATCGAAGCGATGAAAGCAGGGCTTGATGTCTATTGCGAGAAGCCGCTGACGCTGACGATCGACGAAGGCAAGATGATTTGCAAGGTCGTCAAGGAAACGAAAAAGGTTTTCCAAGTCGGCACGCAGCAGCGCAGCGAAAACAACAATATGTTCCTCAAGGCCGTCGCGCTCGCCCAATCGGGTCGGCTTGGAAAGATTCAGACCGTTGAGTGCCGTATCGGCGGCGGCGACGCGGGCGGGCCCTTTAAGAAATCCGAGCCGCCTGCTGGACTCAACTGGGACATGTGGCTCGGCCAGGCGCCGAAGGTCGACTACATCAAGGAACGCTGCCACTATCAATTCCGCTGGTGGTACGAATACTCCGGCGGCAAGATGACCGATTGGGGCGCCCACCACGTTGATATTGCCCAGTGGGCGATCGGCATGCAAGAGTCGGGCCCCACCGAAGTCTCCGGTACGGCCAAGCACCAAATGGAATTCAAGGGCGGCTATCCGACCAAAGATGACATGTACAACACGGCGCTTGAATTCAAAGTGTCGTGCAAATTCCCCAATGGCGTCGAAATGGTCATTTCGGACGCGCATGAATTCCGTGAATCGAAGCAAGACAACGGTGTGATGATCACCGGCGACAAGGGCCGCATTTTCGTGAACCGCGAAAAGCTCGTAGGCAAAGCAGTCGAGGAACTTAAAGACAACCCACTCCCCGAAGGCACGCTGGAAAAACTCTACAATGGCAAAAAGCCCGAAGGTTTTCATGCCAAGAATTTTCTAGATTGCATCCGTGATCGGGGCCTGCCGGTTTCCGATGTTTTCACTCATCACCGGGCCATGACGACCTGCCACTTGGCGAACATCGCCATTCGCCTCGGCAAGCCAATTAAATGGAACCCCGAAACGGAAATGATCGAGGGCGACGACGAAGCGAAGTCGTTCCAAAGCCGCGAACCGCGCAAGGGTTTTGAGATCAACGCGTAGGTCGAGCTTCGACAAGTTGGATGATCAAAAGGCCGCTGCTGGACAAGCCGGCAGTGGCACATAGGGTCTTGAGATCGCGGTGCGAGTGAATTTGTGACAAACCGCGATGATTGGAAGCAAAAGGTCGTGCTCGTCACAGGCGGCTCCGCCGGTTTGGGCCTCGAAATCGCCAAGGCCTTTGGCCGGGCCGGCGCGCGAATCGCTATCGTCGGTCGTGATGCGCTGCGACTAGAGTCCGCGAAAGGGCAGCTAGTCACAGAAGCAATCGACTGCATCGCAATCGCAGCCGATATTTGCTCGAACGACGGCGCAAACCATGCCGTCGCCGAAACGGTTCGGCAATTTGGCGCAATCGACGTACTGGTGAACAACGTTGGTCAATCGACGCGGGGAAAAGCGATCGATGTAACGCCGCAAGATTTTCAGGCGCTTTGGGAGGTGAATTTTCTCTCCGCCGTACGAATGACCTGCGCCGCAATGCCGCATCTCATTGCCCGAACGGGAAGCATTGTAAATCTCGGTTCACTCGCATCGAAAGTCGGCGCACTGCACATGGGCGCCTATGCCGCGACCAAATTTCCTCTCGCCGCCTATAGTCAGCAGTTACGACTCGAAATGGCAAGCGAAGGCGTTCACGTGCTCCTTGTCTGCCCCGGCCCTATCCGACGAGACGATGGCGGGCGACGCTATCACGAGCAATCCGCCAATCTTCCAAGCAGCGCTGCCGCACCCGGCGGCGGCGTCAAGTTAAAAGGGCTCGATCCGGTTTATGTTGCAACACAGATCGTTCGAGCGGTGGAAAAACGAAAGAAGGAACTCGTCTTACCATGGAAAGCGCGGCTGCTGTTTGCGATCGGTCAGCTATCCGCAGAATGGGGCGATTGGTTGCTCTTGAAGATGATGAAGTAGCTCCGTGCAGCTAAAGCAGCTTCTGCAAATAAATCACGTCGAGCCAGCGCCCGAATTTGAAGCCCACTTCCTTAAAGCGGGCGACTTCGGTGAAGCCGAGCGACTGGTGTAATGCGAGGCTGGAGCTTTGATCGGAACTGACGCCGGCGATCACGCTGTGGTGCTTCAGCGAGATCGCCATTTCGAGGAGCTTCTGGGTGAGTGCTTTGCCGATGCCGCGCCGATGGTGGTCGTGATGGATGTAGACGGAGCTCTCTACTGTTTGCGCATAAGCACAGCGTTTGTTCCAGGCGGAGAGCGAGGCCCAACCAATGACCACGCCGGCTTGTTCTGCGACCCAAACCGGATGAATTTCTGCGCGGCCTTCAAACCAGGTGCGGCGCTCCTCGAGAGTTTCGGCACTGAGAGCAAAAGTACAGGTCGACGAGGCGACGTAGTGGTTATAGATCGCACTAATCGCGGGCAAATCGTCGGTCGCTGCGGGGCGAAGGGCGTAAGTCAAACGGCGGCTCCTGGTCGCGGGAAAAGCTCGCGGATCAGGACGCAAATGTGAGCGATTCGGTTCGCGGTTGTCAAAGGCCAAATTCGCGAGCGTGGAACTTGGCGCTATCGCATTTGCTGCGCCAGGCGGCGGGCGGTGGCGAATTCTTGTTGGCTGAATCGCCAAAAGGTGCCGCCGCGGCTTTGATCGGGAGTGAGCCAGGAACGATCCAAGGTCGGCTTTTTTCCTCGCAACACGAGGGCCAGATCGGTCAAAACACTGGCCGAATCGCCGTAATAGGAGTGTCCCAAGAGGCTGCAGTCGACGTTGGAGACATCCACCGTTTCGACCCCATCGACGATCACCATTCCACGCCCAGACTCGCCAGCTCTTGGATAGCCATGGACGAGCTTGGATGCGATCAAGGCTCGATCGTTACTTGAAGCGTAGAGCGTGACGCGATCCGCGGTGTCTTTGATGCGGGGGGCGATGTCATTGACAAACACTTGCGCGTCGACATCGGGCGCGGCAAGGATGACTTGATTGAAGAGCTTCGACTTGTCCTTGCCGAGCTCCAAGCGAATTTCCTTGAGCACATCGGTAACGGCGCGATTGCCCATGCTGTGAGCGATGAGATGAATCGACTCCGCACCCGACTGTTGTGTTAGCGAGTTAAGGAAAGTCCTCAGATGGATTAGCGTATAGCGGACGTTTTCCTCGTCGCGGGTGTATTGCAAAAGCCCACCCTGTGAAGGCCAGCTGTAGAAACAAGCCGCGCCTTCGAATTCGAGGTCGCTCTTCATATGCGCCGTACGGAGGGCGGCCGCTTCAAAAGAGACGTTATATCCATGCACGAAGACAAAGAGATCTTTCTTCGAGGACCTTGCGACTTGCTTGCGGAGTTCCGAATAAAACGGATCGTCCGAAAGTGGCTCGACTTCGGTTAACAGAAAATGGCGCTCAGGGTCTGGGATGAGGTCCAGCATCACGTAGTTGGTTCGCTCTACGTGTCCCGGCACATGAATGGGCGGCACCGAAACATGGCACACGCCGAGCTGAAGGTCGCTGCGTCCGACTCCATACCCGGGCTTGCGTTCACCACACACGGAACGCGAGATCGAAATATCTGCGACGATGGGGTAACCCAAGAAGACGGAAAAGAGCCCTGAGCCCAACGTCGCGAGAATGAGCGCCCTTTTGCGGGCCGCGAAAAACGCGGTCGTTCCAAAGCCGAGCGTCAAGAAGATGCTTCCCATAAGGGAGCTGCAAAAACCAGCCCAAAGTTTCGAGAAGACGGGCGTTTTGTCGACTCGATCACGATCGGTGCCGTAAAGGATTGTGAGTTCGTTGGCGACGCCATCGCGGTGGTTGTGAAAAAGTTCGCACTCGTGCATCGAAATCGCGGGAAGGGACTCATTGGTGGATGGCGTAGACATGGGTTGGGCAGGCGCGGCAGCCTCAGGAGCGGGCGATTTCGTGCCCGCAACGATGGTTGGTCCCATTAGGCTGCGGATGGTTTTCGAGCTTCCTGACCGAGATCGAGCAGCTGGCTGAACTTCATGCGGATGGAGCAGCGAAGGAGATTCGCTATTGCGTGATGCGCCTGCGCCGCTGGAGCCGGCGGATGCGGATGAAAAGGCCTCCGGCTGAGGCGCTGCATCTCGTGCGGACTTCAATTCCTGCATCATGCTCGGCGCGGCGGCTTGCGAAGGAGTCTCTTGGGCCGGCGTTTCGGACGGTGTGGCCTCGGGCGCTGTTGCACTGATTCCTTCGCTGGAGGATGCTTTGGCGGCTTGGGGGGCGGCTTCCTTTTTCTCTTCAGCGCAGCCCGCTGCGAAGAGCGTGACGACGAGCAGCAAGACTGGCATTGCTCGCATTTTTGCCTCGGCTCCCTCCGCTTCATGCGGCGGACGTTAAACTCGGTGGCGCGCAGCGGCGCGCGAAATGGCGCCTCTTCGCCATCGGGTATCGGACAAGGCGAGGCGAAGGGTGAGTGAAATTCACCTCGCGGGCGGCGAATGATTAAGGCAGGTCGTGCAGAATGCCTGCGGGCGCCGCGTTGATGACCAGCGGGCTTCCCAGCTTTTCCTCTTTGCCCGAACTCGCATGAAAATGGCCGCCAGCCACCAGCTTCGGCGCCTTTGGCAGCAGTGCCGCTCAGATAGCACTGCTGCCGATTTCCGCTCCTTCGCCGCAGCAAGTTGCTCGGCTCCGGCAAGTCAAAGCCGCTTAGGCATACTCACGGTCGGTGATGATGCCTGGGGCGGGGACGGGGTATCGACCGTTTGCGTCGGCTGGCAGCGGGGAAGCGCCGCCGATTGTTAGCGACTCGATGCCTGGCGCGAATTCGTGTTCGCAGTTGAGCATTTCGTCGAACGTGATGACCTGGCCCGTGTGAGCGGCCATGCGGCCCATCGAGGTGGTGACGCTGGCTTGGACGCCGCGTTTGACTTCGTTGTAGGGCTTGTCGGTGCGGATGGCGTCGACGAGGTCGTTCCACTCGACCTGATAGGGGTTGTCGGAATCGGGCTCGGGCTGGGCACAGGACCAGACGACGTCGGGGTTGTTTCGGACGGCGCGGGAGATTTTTTGGTTCTTGTAGATGCGGGCGTGCGAAGGCCAGTGGCCCGATTGCGAGATGACCGCGGAGCCTTTCGAGCCGTGGGCGTAGCTGGAGAACTCTTGATT
>JBKJSI010000059.1:0-8796 GCA_046595915.1 Pirellulaceae bacterium | reverse complement strand
ATCCTGCTAGCATGAGGCCCTGAAAAGCACGCAACATGCCACAAGGATTAGGCTTGCGCCAAGAGCAGATTTTCCGGATAGCTTCTTAGTGTGTTGCTACATCCACGCCCGGGAAATCGATCTCGCACAGCACCTCTCGCACCGCTGCTGACTTGGTTTCGGGGTGGGTGAGGTCGACCAACGGAAGCCCCCAGCGAGCTGCGACTGGTGTCGAACTGCGAGCGACATCCGGCGTAGGCGTTTTCATTAACACCAATCGTGCTTCCACTATCCTCTCCGATCCTCCATGCGTCTGATTCCACTCCTTCGTGAGGAATCGAAGTAGCCCCTGTAGATGCGGCTTCTCGCGCACTTCGTATCCCATCACAAAACAGCGCCGCCAATATTGCGTGGGATAGCTCGAACTCACATTTCGCGGCTTTTCATCGGCAAGCGGCAAGCTCGGCTCATACAAATTGACAACCTCGCCTGAAGGCAAAGTTCCTTCAACGCGAACCCAGCTTCCGTAGGCATAGGGCCCCGGCGCAAACATGTTCCAATATTGTTCGAGGCCCGTCAGGCGACCGAGATGGCGAATCGGAAAACCACCGACCTCGGCATGGGGATGCTGAACCTTTGCAGCGTTCAGCGAAAGTACATAAAGCAATAGGAACCCGGCAATCGCATTACCTCCGATAGAGCCACTCCACTGACTCACGGAAATTCGCGGCTCTGATTCGCTGGGTCGAAACACCAGCCTCGTGAACACCGCCTCAAATCGATCCCAAAAGCGTCGCGGCAGAAATGTCATCCAGCTGAGCATGCAGATCCAGGGAAACGTCCCTAAATCCATCGTCAGAAAGAGACCAAGGTGAAACCCAATGAACGACAGCGGCACGAGCCAACGCCAAACTCGCCGTCCTACGGGTTCAAACATCAGAAGCGGCCCACAGAATTCAAGAACGATCGCCGCTGCAGTTAAGGCTTTCAACAACAGCGGATACTCGGTCAGCGCATATCCAAGCGGCTTCGTAAAGTGATCAATGTTGAGCGCGTAGTAGGTCGCAGAGAAATCTTCTAACCACATCGGCGACGTTTTAAGGAGTGCCGAAAAGAAATACATAGAGCCCAATTGCGCGAGTAGGCCGAGTCCGCCCACACATGACGCGCTGCTGCCTTCACTGGCCCCGCCATTCTTCGCGGCGAGGCTCCACTTGGCGTCGATCGGCAAGAAAAACATCCAGACCAACGTGCAGCGGAGCAGGACGTCGCCGCCTTGCAACAGCATCGGAAAGCGTGCTTGAATCGAGTAGAGCAAAAGCCATGAAACGGCGAGGGCCCATTTGGTTCGCCAGCCGACCAGGAGAGCGATGGCCGCTGCGCCTGCGATGCAGGCCAGTGCGATTGCCCATGCCAGCGAGCCGCTCAGCATATGGAGGCTCATCCACCACGGCTCGCAGTAACGGATCGCAAGGTTCATGCGCCCTTCGCGGGGCAGAATTCCTGCGTCGGTATAGAACGCACCAAGATCCCGCGCGCGGTATGCCAAGTCGACAAGAAGCACTACAGCGACGCCGGTGCGCAGTGTCGCCAGCGCCCTCAGGTCGATGGCTGCGATTTCCGCAACCCAGGACCAAGGAGAGCCGGTTTTTTCGATCGGCGCGTGAGTAGATGCAGTAGACAAAGCGGCGGCCCGTGCGACGTTCAAGTGGCTCAAAAGCCTACGTCACGGGCCGCGTCGGTCAAATCGGCATAATCGCTACCGCTCGCTTATCCTTACACTTCCGCGAAATGCCCCGCCGATTCCGCTCGCATTTCGTCCATGAGCGGCCAGAGCACGTCGACATCGGGCTTGAAGAGGTCGCCAATCAGCACGTCGGTCACAAAGCCCTTGAGATGCGGGTGCTTTTTGATGAAGCGCCCGAAGCTGAAGCCCTCGTAGAACTCGCAAACAAGGCGGCGCATGCGGTCCATGCCGGCGACGTAGTCCTTTTCCCATTTGCCGAGTTGTGCCGCTGATGTATCGCCTGAGGTTAGGCCCTCGTTCACGGCGTCGGCCGCCATTTGACCGGAGACGAGCGCTAGTAGCACGCCGGACGAATAGAGCGGGTCGAGGAAGCCAAATGCATCGCCGACGAGCACCCAGCCATCGCCTGCGGCTTTTGTGGCGCGGTAAGAATATTCTTTCTGTGCGCGGAAGATGTCGCAGCGCTCGGCATTCGCGATGCGTGGCTGCAATCCGGGGCACTTGGCGACTTCTTCGAAGTAGATCTTCTCGAAATCGGTCGTGCCGCGGTTCTTGAAGAGGTATTCGTGCGACGCGACCACGCCCACGCTCACAATGTCATCATGCAGCGGGATGTACCAGAACCAGCCCTGCTTGCCTTGCACTTGAATCACGATCGTTGCCCCTTCATCGCGGCCCGTATCGCGGAAAGCGCCTTTCCAGTAGGTCCAAAGTGCGGCTTTTTTGAGTAGCGGATCCCACTCACGCAAGCCGAGTTTGCCGATCAGCATCGACTGCTGCCCGCTGGCGTCGACGATGACTTTGGATGAAATATCTCGCGCGGTCGCGTTTTCGCTGGTCGTTACATTAACGCCGACGGCGCGATCGCCTTCGAACAAAACATCATTGACGCGGGCGCCTTCGAAGACCTCGACGCCATGCTCGCGGGCGTTTTCTAGCATCAGGTGATCGAATTCGCTTCGGCGGACCTGCCAAGTTTGCGAAGCCTCGTGCGGTTTATGGTCACAGAAATAAAAGGGCTCGGAGAGGCGGCCCTTGTCGGTCACGAACTGCACACTGTATTTCTTGATGTAGTGACTCGACTTCATCTTCGGCAGCATATTGAGCCGCTCGAGCACCCAGTACGTTTGCGGAATCAGCGACTCGCCGATGTGAAACCGGGGAAAATGATCTCGCTCGAACAGCGCGACGCGGTGCCCCTTTTGGGCCATCAACGTTGCCGCGGTGGTTCCCGATGGCCCGCCGCCAATCACAATCGCGTCATAACTTCCCGCCGGCGTCGGTTTCGAGATCATCTCATTGCTCCCGTTTGGATGCTCATTCGAAGAGGGCCAAAAGCTCATCCGCGACTATAGACGTTCAAACAACTATCGTCCAGTGTTTTCTCAGTCAATCGCTCTAACTCGTTACGCCCGAATGCCTTGCGCAATCACTAACTCGCTGGCATTCGCATCGCCCCGTCGAGCCGAACGACACAGCCATTGAGCATTGGATTCGCCATGATCGATTCGGCAAAGGCCGCGAATTCCCGGCCTTCGCCAAATCGCTTGGGAAACTGGGTGATGGAGAGAAGCGAGTTCCGCACCGCCTCCGGCGCGGCTTTCATCATGGGTGTTTCGAAGACGCCGGGCGCAATGGAGACTACGCGAATTCCCAGACTGGCCAAATCGCGAGCCATGGGCAGGGTCATTGAGGCGATGCCTCCTTTGCTGGCGGCGTAAGCCGTTTGGCCCATTTGGCCATCTTCAGCGGCGACACTGCTCGTCATGATGATCACGCCCCGCTGACCTGCTTCATCTGGGGCATTGGTTGACATTGCTTTTGCCGCTAAGCGGCAGACGTTAAACGTGCCGGTTAAGTTGACTCGAATGACGCGTTCAAAGAGCGGCAAGTCATGTGCGCCGCTTCGCCCCACTGTCTTCGCCGCCGCAAGGATTCCGGCACAATGAATCGCCGCTCGAAGTGTTCCGAATTTCTTGACGCCTATGTCGATTGCGCTGCCGATTGCCTGTTCATCGCAAACATCCGCTTCGATCCGCAATACGCCCTCTGAGCTTGGCTCGGAGAACTTTAGGTCGAGCGCGAGGACTGGGCGTCCTTGGGTTGAAAAATACTCTGCGCAAGCGGCGCCGAGGCCTGAGGCTGCGCCCGTCACGAGGACAAACCGATCGGCAATCGCCATTTGCACATTCCTCTTCTGAATTTTCTACTTCTCGTTTCGCACCTGTGGCGCCACTTTAGCGCCCGCGACGAGTCGACTCTCGGGTGCAAGGATCACCAAGTCTTCCTTGGCCAATCCACTTACGACTTCGACTTCGTCATCGTTCATCAGCCCCAGTTCGATATTTCGCAGTTCGGCGCGTCCGGCGATCACGGCAAACGTTTGCCAACCGGCATCGGCCCCGCGCAAAATTGCGGACCTCGGGATTACGAGAGCATTTTCCTTGCTCTGTGTGAATACCCGGACGCGAACCCTGAACCCGACTCCAAGTTCGATCTCTCGCTCTTTTTTGAGCTTCGCAACGAGTGACTCTTCCGCGGCATGCTCAAAACGAATCACGACACTCACCCGCTGTTGTTCGACGCCCAGCGAGCTGAGCTTCGTAAATCCTGCTTTGGAAATGCGATCGACGACGCCTTTCACGCCATTGCCTAAGTTTCCTCCCACCGCCGGTCCATAGATCTCGACGGCGTCGCCAGGCTTCATGCGTACGACATCTTGGCTCAAAAAATCGGCCTCGACTTCCAACTGATTCAAGTCGCCCAGTGTGAGCAGAAGCTCACCGCTGGCAACAAATCGCTCGCTATTCTCGGGCCGATCGAGCACGACGCCTGCGATGGGACTTTTCATGGTCCCCCGCTCTGCTCGAGTGACCATTTGCCTCAGCCGAGCTTCCGCCTCTTCTTTTTGTTTTTCGAGCACGGCCCGCGAGAGCGATTTGCGATCGATATAACTTGTGATCATGGCCGGCAACAGTTTCGTCGCGGATTCAATCGCTTGTACGGCTGCATGAACCAGCTTGTCTTGTTGGAAATTGACTTTGGATTCGACAAAGCTCAATTGGGCGTCTTCTTTCCGATCTTCAGAGGTCGCCCTGCCCGTCTCGAGCGTTCGTCCTAAGTGCGATTCGGCAAATTTCATTCGCTCTTCGCCAGCGCTGAGACGCGCCTTGGCTGCCGCGACCGTCGAGGCCATGGAATCAACAAAGTACTTGGCTTGAAGCAGAGAATTTTCCTCGATCGAGTTGTCGCGATTTTCGGCGATGGATGCATCTAATCGCTCAACGGCAGCCTTCGCCTCCGCGACCGCGTCATCGAGATCGCTTTTCGAAACCTGTGCGACGAGTTGCCCAGCTTCCACCGCATCACCTTCTTCCAGCTCGATCTTTTCGATCTTTCCCGCGAATGGCATCGTCACCATGTGAACCGCAGGCAGCCGTGTTTTGCCTTCCTCATCGACAAACTCGCGCAGCGGCTTTATCGCTACTTTCGCCGCCTGAACCGTTGCTCCTGAGCCACCCATGACCGACCAGATCGCCACTGCCCCCACGAGCAGCACCATTGCACCGATAACAAGCCAACGGTTCATCGAATTTCTCCCGCGAAAAATGGCCGCTTACTCTTTGACTTTCAGCGCCTCGACAAAATTCATCTTCAGAATCATGTACTGGACCACCGCATGCGCGACGCCCATAAAGATCGCCGCGAAAACGCCAGTTTGAAGCCAAACCATTGGCGACTGCACGATCGGCAACCGAATTAAGTCCGTTCCATAATTTTGCGCGATCACGTAGGTCAGTCCCCATCCCATGGGTAGTCCTAACAGAGTGCCAATGAAATTCGTTGCGAGGTTTTCGCGCAAAAAAATGTTTCCTACCTCGATCGGCGTGTATCCAATCGCGCGGAGCGTTGCCACTTCCCGTTGCCGCTCCGCCAAGTTGACAATCGAAGTGTTAAGAATGCTGCCGCAAAAAATCACACCCGAAAAGGAAGTAATGATGAAGAGAAATATCTTCTGATTTTGCAGCAGTGTTTCTTCCAGCATTCGCACTGAGTCATGTCGCGATCGCGTCGACTGGATTCCTGGCAGCCGCTTTACTTCCCGGTAGAGCGCCCTGAGCGACTCGGGAGACGGATTGGTCATGAGCTGCGCCGAATTCATGACGAATTCTTCATCCATCATACGGCTAAGATAGAGTTGGTCGGCATAGCAATCGAGGCCCAAAAAACTGTCGAAAATCGCGGCGACCGTGACTTCGGTTTCTCGACGATGTCCTCGAGCCGGAATCAGAAGCAAGTGATCGCCCACTTTCGCGTCCAAAATCGCCGCGAGTCTGGCGGAAAGCAACAAACCGCGATCAGGGATCGTCATGGCTTGCCCATTCGCTGACATGGGCAGCGTCAACTGCGTCCCATGCACGAGTCCCGTCACACCGCATTTACGCCGATGAGAGCCATGAACGAGTGTGCAAGGAACAATGAACTGCGGCTCGACGTAATCAACTCCCGGCAGTGATCGAATTTCATCGAGCGTTTCGCGGCCCTGTTCATCGCGCAATACTAAATCGAAATCACTTCGATTAGCCTTGTAGAACTGAAAGTCAACTAAAAAACTTTGCGACGCGGCGAGCATAAAGCCATTGGTCATCATCATCGCGCCCATCGACGCCGCAAAAATGGCGACCGCGGTGCGAAACCGCTGTCGAAAGAGCGTACGAAACGCCATCCGCGCCCCGCTGCCAAACTGCGCCCAAAGCCAAGTGAATCGCTCGAGCGGAATCGCCCCGACGATTCGCGGCGGCTCCGGGCGCATCGCCGCCGCTGGATTGAGACGCAGCATACCCATGGCGCCATAAGCGCTGCCCGTGAGCGAGCAGACTAGGCTCACCGATAGCCCGATCAGATGGAGGTCGGGAAAGAACTGATTTTCGAGCCTTGGAAAGGCAAAGAAAAAGTTATAGAGCCAGATCATGAATCCGCAGTAGAGATATCCCAGAATGCATCCCATCACGCCGCCGAGCGCGCCGACGCAAAGTCCAAATTCCAAAAAGTGTTGAAAGATGCTCCGATCGGAATAGCCCAACGCCTTGAGCGTTCCGATCACGGTCCGCTGCTGTCGGGTGAGTCGAGTCAGCAAGACATTCAGCAGCAGCGCGGCAACAGACAAGAACACCAGCGGTACGATCCGTGCGAACGCGCCGATGCCATCGATCTCGCCGCTGAGAAACTGATTGGACGTTTGCCGCGACAGCGGTTTGGCATCGGCCACGCCATGGTCATCGAGCAGCCGCTCCATCTTGAGCAATATCTCATCTCGCTCGGCTGTTGAGAGTCGCTCGTCGAATTTTCCGACCAACTGATTCGCCGCACCTTCGAATTGAAAGACTTCCTCAGCGAAATCTTTCTTCAAGTAAAACACACCATAGGTTTTGGGATCCGGAATGACCGCGCCCGGCCCAACGAGGTACACAAACTCACTGCTAATCGCGGTTCCCACGACCAGGAGCTCTTGCCGACGATTATTCAGCAAGAGATGCAGCCGCCTGCCCGGAAAGAGACCGTGCACCTTGGCAAATGCGTCGTTGACGATGACTTCGTTGTCTTTGTCATCCGAAAAGTATCCGCCCTGCCGCATGACAATGTCGTTGATCGGCTTGCCGGGGTGATTTGGCAGCGACAGCACTAGCCCGGTCAGAGGCGCTTCGTGATCCTCTAGATCGACGGTCGCCAGAAACGAGATCCGCGATTCAACTGACTTGACACCGGGAATCGACTTCACACGATCGAGTTCCGACAAGGGAACCTTTTTCAAATCGACCCAAAAGTCGGCCATCCGGCACATGCGATAATAATCGATTTTCGATGTGTCCAAGTTGCGATGGGCCGATTGAAGCGCCACAAAGCACATCACGCCGATCGCGATGATGCTGGTGACCGCCAGGATCATCCCTTTGTTGCCCCAGAGGTCGCGCAGCAATTTGCGATCGAGCGACTTCACCACACCACCTCCTCGGGAGGTATGGGCGAGGCGTTTTCTTCGATATGCGTGATCCGCCCTGATCGCAAGTAGACGATGCGCTGAGCAACTTGCGCCAGTGGGGTGTTGTGCGTAATGAGCACCACCGTCATTCCTAGATCGCGATTGAGATCGAGCAGCACTCGCAGGACGCGTTTGCCGGTTTCGAAGTCGAGCGCACCGGTGGGTTCATCGCATAAGAGAATCGCAGGGCTTTTCGCAATGGCTCGAGCAATCGCCACTCGCTGTTGCTCACCGCCAGACATCTGAGCCGGGAAGTGATGTGCGCGTTCCTGCAAGTCTACGATTCTTAGTGTCCAATCGATGTCGAGCGGCTTCTTGCAAAGTTCCGCAGCGGCTTGGACGTTTTCCCGCGCCGTGAGATTGGGGACGAGGTTGTAAAATTGAAAGACAAAACCGACATGGTCGCGTCGAAAACGCGTCAGCTCGCTTGCCGACGCGCGCGTGAGGTCCGTATCGCGAAAAAAGACTTTTCCGACCGTAGGTTGATCCAGGCCGCCAATCAGATTGAGTATCGTCGACTTGCCAGAACCACTTGGCCCCACAATGGCCAGCACTTCGCCCTGCTTTACCTCAAGGCAAACATCCTTGAGCACCTCCACTGACACCGCGCCCATTTGAAATGTGCGACCCACGTGCTCTAACTGCAAAATCGGCGGCGCCACTTCGGCATCAGTTTGAGAAATTACCATCGAAACGCCGCCTATCGTCACGGAGCGCGCTTCAGGTGCTCAACGTTGCAAAATCAGCTGCCACAACCGACGCCATGCTCAAAAATACACTCTCTTATTGTAGACGTACCACTCAAAGATAAGCACCGCCAGACCCAAAATCAGCAGCCATTTCCAATACTCTTGCCGGGCGCTCGCCATCGTGGTGGCTACTTTGATCTTCTCGTAACCGATATCGAGGGTCTCGGCGGGTCGAATGTCGGACTCGCGCGGATCACAAAGATTAACCGCGAATTGCTGCGTTGGCTCCTTCGCCGTTCCTTCGAGCACATCGTAAACCCCAAACTCATTGGTCTGCGTGA
>JBKJSI010000750.1:0-3609 GCA_046595915.1 Pirellulaceae bacterium | reverse complement strand
CAAGGCCCCCGAGTTGCCGGTGACACCATAGTACGCGTAATGGCCGCGTAGTTTTTCGTTCAGTTTCTGTTGTTGCTCTCTGATCGTGATGTGCCGGTTGTCGCGGCACCAAGAGTCGATGCTCCGCACTGCTCGGCTGAAGCGGTCGGCAGCCGTCTTCTGTTTGACAATCCAGTAGCCCTTGAGAGAGCGGCCCCAGTAGTGGGTAAACCCCAGAAGGGCGAATGTTCCAGGCCAAACATCGCTTGGCTCGTTTCGACCCAATGCCCATGAGGACGGTGGGCGGAACGGCACAAGCCTCGTCTTGGTCGGATGGATCGTCAGACCGTACTTGCCAAATCGCTTTGGCAGAACTTCCATGACGCGTTGGGCATCGCGGTGATCGCGGAACCCAATCACGAAATCATCCGCATAGCGGATGAGGAAGGCACGGTGACGCATTCGCGGTTTCACGTCTTGTTCAAACCAAAGGTCCAGCACGTAGTGCAGGAATACGTTCGACAAGATGGGTGAAAGCACTCCGCCAACGATATTGCAAACAAGGTTGGATTTTTGGATAGATTGATCGCCCGCAGCAGTCTTCGGCCGGGGTATGGCGAGGGCTGGCAGGGGCCGTAACGCATTGCGAAGCAAGGTGATGCGGTGCGCACCTCAACCTCGTTTCTTAGGAGTTCTGACATGGAGCGTCGCCCCAGCCGCGCAAGCGGCACAAAGCTAGCATCGGTGGTCCGTCAATTCACCCCTGCACGGATTGAACGGCAGTTACTGGCTCAAGTGTTCGAGTGCGTCGTAACGGTTCGTCCCCCAGCAGGATCGGAGTTCGACGAACTCATCGGCGATCCATCATCTCGCGAAAAACATTCTGCTGCGAACGACTCGGCTGTAACCATTGCTACAAGGAGCGCGGCATGAATACTCGGCAACCATCCACGATACGCGCGGCGATTTATGCGCGGGTGTCGTCGGAACAGCAAGCTCAAGAACAAACGATTGCCAGCCAGGTGGCTGCCTTGCGGCAACGCGTGGCCGAGGATGGTTTTCAATTGCCGGCTGAACTGTGCTTTCTCGATGACGGCGTGAGCGGTTCCACGCTGACGCGGCCGGCCCTGGAACGCCTGCGCGATATGGCTTATGCAGGCGGCTTTCAGAAGCTGTATGTGCATTCGCCAGATCGCCTTGCTCGGCGTTACGCATATCAGGTGTTGTTGGTGGATGAACTCGTCAAGCACGGCATTGAGATCGTGTTTCTGAATCGCGCGATCGGCGTCAGTCCGGAAGAAGACTTGCTGTTGCAAATGCAAGGCATGTTCGCCGAGTACGAGCGGGCCAAGATCATGGAACGGAGCCGCCGCGGCAAACGACATGGTGCCACGCGCGGCAGCGTGAATGTTCTCTCCGGAGCGCCGTATGGCTATCGCTACATTTGCAAACGCGAGGGCCAAGGTCGGGCCGCTTATGAAATTCAGGAAGAGCAAGCAGGGGTGGTGCGGCAGATATTTGAATGGGTGGGACGCGATCGTTTGTCGATTGGCGAAGTGAGTCGGCGACTCCAAGCAAAAGGCATTGTGAGCGCGAAAGGCAAGGCCTGGTGGGATCGCACGAGCGTGTGGGCAATCTTGAAAAACCCTGCATATTCAGGGTCGGCAGCGTTTGGCAAGACGCGCGTGGGAGTCCGTCGCGAGTCACTGCGCAAGCCGCGCGGCCAAGCGAAAGTTCCGCGCCGCACAGGGTCCAGTTACGATACCAAGCCCACGGAACAAATCGCCATCGCGGTGCCAGCCATCGTCACCGCAGAATTGTTCGCGAGCGTGCAAGAACAACTCACGAACAACCGCCAACGTGGTCGCGAGAGTAAGCGGGGCGCGAAGTATTTGTTGCAGGGACTACTGGAATGCCAAGGTTGTGGTTATGCGTTCTATGGCAAACCCGTGAGTCGCTCCAGCGCGAAGGGGAAAGTTCCTTACGCGTATTATCGATGCGTGGGAACCGATGCTTATCGCTTCGGTGGCAAGAGAGTGTGCCAAAACCATCAAGTGCGCACCGACAAACTCGAACAAGCCGTGTGGAACGATGCCTGTGAGTTGCTGCGAAATCCGCAACTGCTACGGAAGGAATACGAACGCCGCTTGGCAGCGCCTGAATCATCGGCCACTGAACAATCGTTGAAAAAACAAGTTGCTGCCGCTCAGCGTGCCGTGAACCGCTTGATCGACATTCATGCCGATGGCCTGATCGAGCGCCGAGAACTTGAACCGCGTTTGGCCCAAGCTCGCAAGCGCCACGCCGAATTGGAATTGCAATTGGAATTGCTGCGATCACAAAGTCGCGAACAAACCACCTTGCGTGAAGCGTTGGCATGTGTCGACAAATTCAGTGCAGCGGTAAGTACGAATCTCGATCAAGCAGATTGGTCGACACGCCGCGAGATCCTGCGCACGCTGATCGACCGCGTCGTGATCGAATCCGAGCAGATTCGCGTCGTGTATCGCATCAACTTCCCCCTTTTTGCGAAGAGAGCTAGCAACGCAGGCGAAGGAGAAGTTTTGCACTTTTGTTGGAGGAGCGACGGGGCCGCCCTGCGGCGTTCCTTCCGGAGTCGCCTCGGTCAGTCCCTCGATCATCACTCCCGAGTTCAAGAAGGCGCGGATCAGTTTCAGCAGCCGTTTGTCTTCCACGCGCCGAGCCACGCGGCTCATCAGCACGTCATGGTTCACGCGGTCGAAGAATTTCTCCAAGTCCAAATCGACGACCCAGGTGTAGCCCTCTTCCAGATAGTGCTGGACTTGGGCGATTGCCTGGTGCGCCGACCGACCCGGCCGAAAGCCGAAACTGTGCTCCGAAAACGTCGCGTCCCAGTGTGGTGAAAGCACCTGAAGAATCGCCTGTTGGATCACACGATCCACCACCGTCGGAATGCCAAGCTTGCGCACTCCGCCGTCGGGCTTGGGAATCTCCACGCGTTTCACCGGCTGAGGCCGATACGTCCCAGCGAGCAACTCCCCCACGATTCGGTCGCGGTGACGCTCGAAATACTTTTCGAGTTCGGTCACTCGCATCCCGTCCACGCCGGGAGCTCCGCCGTTGGCAATCACTTTCGCGATTGCCTGGTTGAGATTGGATGCTGCACAGATGCACTCCATCAACCTGTCACTACCTGTCGGGCTTTCGGTACTCAAGTTCGCCGCGGACAGCACGGTCCCTTCGTCGCGGGCGTGCGGAGATTCACTCCCACCTTCCCACGCAAAGGCCAACAGCAGTTGAGTCTGCTGCAACTGGTTTTTCTGCCGTTTACTGTCCATGAGTTCTCGGACTTACTAGCCACTCCATTTACCCCGTTCAACACGGGGAACCGTTCGGGCCTTCAACGGACCGCGACGATCGTGTGAGCCCTGGCCGTTTCTGCTCTTTCGAGCCAGTGTCTCGCTCAAGCGGATCGGCTGCACCCGCCTACTATGCCCTCAGCTGACTTCTGACGTGCGGTCATCGCTCCTTGCGAAGCAATCAGTTCGAGTCGCAGCAGCAAGGCTGTTCCTCCCGAACACACGCCAGACCTCCCAGGTTAAGTTTGACAACCTTCGTCGCACGCCCGCCGGATTTACAGCACCAGTC
>JBKJSI010000702.1:0-3820 GCA_046595915.1 Pirellulaceae bacterium | reverse complement strand
TTCCCATTCCTTCCTCGGCGCTGACCACGCGCTCAGGCCGAGGACCTCGCCGTTGGAAGCTTGACGTACATTTTCACCTCGAGAGAAGATGCCGAATGGTGTGTTGCGTGGTCGTTGCTTTATCAATGCGATTGGTTGGTTAACGCTTTTTGCTTTAGAAAATTGGACGACTATTTCTAAAACGACCACTTCACACACCCTACTTTACGACCATCTAGCTAGTGTCTGTCCGTAAATTGATTTGACGCTGATTTTGGGAGCTTCGGCGGTCAGATTCAGTCGACGAAGATACCAGATTCGCAGTCGACTGGCACAAATCTTCTCTCTTTCGCGCTTCGTTTCGTGCGGTTTTTCCTCACGGGCGCAGACCGCGACCTACGATGCATTTTCTGAGTACAATTTTTCCGACAAGTGAGTCAGCTAGGCTGCTTTGCGTTTACTTTTAGCTGCTTCGGATTCGGCATTATTGGTCGCGATCACGAGTTTACCGAGAACATGAAGATTGCGACCTAGCACGGCTAGGCCAAGATAGCGTTCGAATCCGATTTCTCCTCGATCTCGACATCGCTCCAATCCATTGCCAGATTGCAATGCTCCGATGGCTGACTCGATACCGGCATGATGCCGTCGCGAGCGATGGAATTCAACTGAGCCATTTTTTAATTGCTCGGCATAAGCTTTCGGAGGTTTCGGTGGAAGGCAAGTATGCTCTACGATCTTCGATAACTCTTCCACGTTTTCGGGTGAATAGAAACCTCGATCAAAGGAAACGTTTGCGATCTCGCCTTGATGAAGCTTCTGCACTTCTCGCGTTTGTTCGACCGCCACTTCTTTGTCTAGCGCGCTACGGTCCATCAGATGGTAGTGGCTTATAAACCCGGCAGAATCTTCAAACACCAGAACCAACCTTCCGAATTGGTTAGGACGACCTGCTTTACCACGCTTGTATAGTTGAGTGTGCGTCTCGAAGAGACTAAACAATTTTTCTGTGTTGGGCACCGTTTCTCCAAGAAGGACTCGCCGGTTGGCCGTATCACATACTTGCTCAGTAAGCTCGATCCAGCCTTGCAATTCCTTGGCTTGACTCAATGATTGCGGTGATCTTTCCTTCTTTGCAGCCAAGATTTGCAAGGCCTTTGCTCGTTCCAGTAAATGATTGACGCGGGTCAAAAGTTTTTCGTAACAGCCACGCAAAGCATCCTTTACTTTGGGGCTCTTGCTTGAACTGATTTGCGAGATGACGCGTGCGCGCTTCTTTATTTGCTTTAACTGATGCTTACTCTGCCGCCAGCCCGATTCCCCTAACTCTTCAGCAAGTTCGACGCATAGAGGAATGATCTTGCGAACCCCATCCATGATCAAGCTACTCTCCGTTGGATAATGAATGTTCGTTTCAATAACGAAAGAGTCGGCGCGAACTCTTTCTCGAGCACTTCCATCCAGGTCCTGGCCACGCTTGACAATCAAGTGATTGATATCTTGAATTGTCGATGGCTTCAACCGACAGAGTGTGTCACGAATGCGTCGCCATCCGAAAGATGTCGCATCATCCCAGTCACCTACTCCGAGGATGCCTCGTAGAGTCCGGTGGTTCTCGCACAGATCGTGCAGTTTGTCATAATCGAGATTGCAACCCAAACGGACCGCGCTCAATACTACGACTTGCCAATCATTGAATCCTTCTCGGCCTATATCTCGACGGGAATCCCGGTTAATGTCTGCCGCTACCAAACGAGTAATTGAACTTCTGAGATCAGCGTCGGCAAAGACGTATTGCAGGGCGGCCAAGACTGGTACAATCTCGTCGCGGTTCTCAAAATTGAGCACGACTTCCAAAACAGAACCACCGTCGAATCGTCCTTGTCGAGAAAAACTCTTGCGCATCTGAATCACTCCTTGAAGTTTTTGCGTTGAAACATCGTTTTGCCAACGTTTTAAACGCACGAGCCCGGAAACGGGTTCGTTCTTCAAGGAGTTTTTTTCATTTTTAAGCAACGATTTTCAATGCCAACGGAATTTGCGGACAGACACTAGCTAGCACAGTATGTAGCGAATGACGGTTCTGTATCAGCGATTCCCGGTGAGTGAGAAAGCAACGTGTTTTTTGGGTTCGGGATTTGCTAGCGTCTCGCGGTGCTGAAATTTTGATGACGGTCCCTTGGCATGGAGTTCCAGGAATGTTCAATGAGAGTTGCGATATCATTCCTTCAGGTACTCGATCATGTCACAGCAACGAAACCCTCGGCCTCGTCGTTACCTCTCAGCAGACGCTTTAATCACATTGTTGCGAACACGCTTTGAAGCGGTTCCCGATCAGCGTCGACAATCTTCGGTAACCTATAGCATCGCCGATACGCTTGCGGGAGCGTTCGCTATGTTCTCCTTGAAGGAGCCTTCTCTTCTGGCATTCCAAAACCAGAAGGATCAACCAGCGATTAAAAAGTTGTATCAACTGGACAAGGTTCCTTCCGATTCAACGATGAGGGAAGTTCTCGATGGGATTGAAATTGAGCAGCTTAACCAAGCCTTTGCCGACGTGTTCTACGAACTGCAACGTGGCGGGGTCTTGAAGCAGTTTGTCTTCGACGACGGTTACTATTTGATAGCGATAGATGGCACTGAGTATTTCTGCAGCGACGCGATTCACTGCCCACAGTGCATGCAGCGAAAAGTAGGCAGCGACAAAACGCAATACTATCATCAGGCTGTTGTCGCTACTCTCGTGCATCCCGATTTGAGTACTGTCATTACGCTGGCCGTCGAGCCGATTGTCAAGCAAGATGGAGAGACCAAAAACGACTGCGAAAGAAACGCGAATCGCCGTCTTCTCGCACGTTTTCGTCAGCTACATCCACAACTCAGGGGCATCGTTGTCGAGGACGGACTGTCCAGCAACGCACCCCATATAGCAGATTTACAACAATTGAATTTGCGGTTCTTGTTGATGGCCAAGCCGGGTGACCACCGCTATCTTTTTAATGAAGTCATCAAGGCGAGCGACGAGGGTCGCGATGAGGTTCTTTCGATCCGCGATGCGATCGATCCCCAGTTGCTACTAAGCGAAACTCAATATGTCCAAAACATCTCGCTCAATGCTTCCAACAAAGACGTTCGCGTCAATTTCCTGCAGCACTTCGAGTACGATCGTCAAACAGGTGAGACGAGCAAGCGTTTTAGTTGGGTGACGGATATCAACTTAGATCGACGGCAGTTCACTGCCTACATGCGAGCCGGTCGATCACGCTGGAGGATTGAAAACGAAACATTCAACACGCTGAAGAACCAGGGATATCACTATGAGCATAACTATGGGCATGGTGACAAGAATTTAACAACCGTGCTGATGTTGGTGATGTTTTTAGCGTTCTTGGTGGATCAGGTTCAGCAAACATGTTGCCCTCTCTTCGGGGCGGTGCTGGAGATGCTTAAAAGCCGTCGCCAATTGTGGGAAGATCTTCGTCGTTGTGTCCGGACTTTTGTGTTCGAGTCGTTCACCCAGTTGTGGTCAGCTCTATTGAGCGGCACCACGATGGACCTTCCACCACCGGTCCGATTCTCGTGAACGCTAAACCGACAAGTAAGTCGAACGAAAAAAGGGCGTTTTCCAAAGCGGCTACGAGGAGTATACGCATCGAGGTGCGCAGATCGCATGCCAAAACGCACCATGCGGATGCAACGCAATAACATCGGGCAACAAAACCAACACCAGCAAATACCCCAGTTGCAGCAATCTTGCCAAACTCACATCAAAGCAATATTCAAACCGAACCCAACCCTACAAAAACAAACAAAAATGGTGCTGGCTGGGAATTGCTGGCGT
>JBKJSI010000496.1:0-2818 GCA_046595915.1 Pirellulaceae bacterium | reverse complement strand
TGACCAAAGGCAATAAAAGTGGCGTAGCTTGATCCTTGCGCGAGATCGATTGATCGATCGCCTCCTTGCTTATTCCGAGGCTTTGAAGCTTCGTTCGAGCGATTTCGACCGCACTCTTGTCCTGCTGGAACTTTGAATTTGCTTCAATGAAATCGCGTTCGGGAATCGCCTGATCGGCAACAAGTTTGCGAAGTCGTTCGGCCTGCCGTGAGGAAAGGTCGAGCGAATTGACAGCGCTTCGCAGCTCCAATTGGATCGCATCTAATTCAGGGCTGGCAATCTCTGCAAGCAAGTCGCCGGATTTGATAGTGCTGCCGGTCGTCACATGCAGCGCAGCAATTCTCCCTGAGAGGGGCGAACTCACAAAATACTGCTGCTGCCACGGAGTGATGAGTGTTGCGTAGGCTAACGCGGTATCTTCCAACGCACGATTTTCGATCGCTGTCGTTTGCACTCCTAGCGACCGCTGTGCGTCGGGGCTCAACGTGATGAGCCCCTTTTTGACGTCAACCTGAACTCCCTTCGTAGGTAGCGGTGCATGGCCTTCGTGCGCCATTGCCACGCAATGGGAATAACCAGCAACAATCGTCACTAGCGAAAAAAGAAGACATCGGTTCAGCATGACTGCTCCCCAATTGGAACGACTAGTGATGAGCGCTAAGCTCGATACTCACCACGGCGGGGATCGTGAAAACATGATCGCCGCGTTGAAACTGCCCCCAAGCCTTGTAGATTCCTGGCCCGGGGAAATGCACCTCGAACCCTACTTTGCCGTCTGGCGCCGTTTCCGTGAGCGGATGTGCGTGAACATATTGCGCCCCGTCGGCACTGAGGACGACAAGGTGCCCCATCGCTCCCAGATAAGTTTGCAAATCAGTTACCGCTTGACCTGATTCGTCCTGAACCTGGAAGGTTAGAATCTGAGCCTTGTCCGCAGACGCTTGCAGAGAAACTCCCGCTTGGATGCCGTATCCTTTCGCCGTTCCTGGAACATTCGAAATGAGCGCGGCCGCCGCAGGTGACTCTCCTTCCACAACCAGCGTGGCTTTCGAAGTGGCTGCTGGATTTTCCTTCAGTTTGTGATCAAGAAAAACCAGATAAGTACCTCCTGTCGGAAATGTATGCGTCGCTCGCATCTTGCCCGACTTATCGACTGTCGGGTGTAGGTGAGCAAATTCATCGAGCCCTTCGCGTACGATAATCAGGTGGGCCAGTTTGGTGTGGGTTGGCTCGAAGTCCTTAAGCATGTTGCCTGAGGCATCATGCAGCATGATTTGCAACTCCACTGGAACACCGGCCGTCGGCTGCTGCGGAGTGGATGTGAGAATCAGCTGAGGAGTGTTTACATCGTTAGTCATCGACGCATGTGATCCGTGAGCGGCATGTGAATCGCCTTCAACGGTGACATCTTTGGATGGCTTGCTGCAACCAACAACCATCGCAACGGAGGACAGTGCGAATAAGGCAACGGCTGCATGGAAGCGACGGCTCACAATATGCTCCTCGAAGTGGATTGAAATGAGATTGCCCGAACAAAGGGCCGTTGCTGTTTCATTTGACATTCGCCACAACCTTGCAATGAATGCTGGATTCCTTTCCGTCGCGCATTTCCCAAGCGGCGATGACAGGGCCACGTCCATGAGAGGCAATCGCGAGCACCGGATCGCGGGCATGCGGAGCTAACTCCATCGGTTTGGTCTTTCCAGGCGACAGAAGTAGGGCAGCATCGCCTCGCTTCTTAAGCCACACGACGAATGGTCCCTCCACCGTCGCGACGACCGACGGCTGCTCGCCTTGTCCAAGATTGCGCTCTTCAAGATCGCCGTCCCAGAAGAGAAAGACGGTTTTGTCACGACGCCACGTCGTCACGAATTTGCCCGCACCATCGACGGAAACGGCTCCGCCATCCATCGGGCATGCGTTAAGCGGCCAAGTCCCCGTGCCGAGCTTCTGGGCTTTGCTATACGTCTTGCCGCTATCCTCGGAAGCAGCCAAATACATGTCCCTTGCGCCTGCCAGTGAGTTGCGCCAGAGTACGACAATCTTCTCCTTGGCGTCGATGGCCACGCTCGGATGGCAGCATTCGCAGACACTTCCATCGGGCGAGCGATACACCAGCGTGTTCTTTCCCCAGGTTTCGCCCGCATTTGTCGAGACCGAGGCCATGATCTCCGTCTTGCCAGAGCGAAGGTCAAGCCAGACGCAGCAAATTGTGTCACCCGCGCCCGCTGCCATCGCATGCAATCCTTCGCGTGCTGAACCCGCGATCTCATTGACGGCAATAGGCCCGTTCCAGGTCTTGCCGCCATCGGTCGAACGCGAAGCCAGAATATCGCCATCACGGCCCTTACCCTGTTTTCCGCCAATTGCGGTTACGCAAATCGTGGACTTTGTAACAGCGATGCGTGGCCCGCGTCGCATTCCTAACGAAAGGGAATGCACCGCAGGCAGTGAGATAGATGTGGAAAACGCTTTACCACCATCCTCGGACCGACAGTAGCGAATTTCATCGCCGACTCCATACACAACATGAATCGAACCGTCGTCGCTCACTGCCACCTGGGGCTGCTGCGGCTGCTGGGATGAAGCGCCTTTCGCGATGACGACGGTATCGCTGGCCCAAACTCTCGTCGAAACGAGAATTGCCGCCAAGAGATACATTAAGCAAGAATGACGCACCGGATTACTCACTGTGGCAAGGTGTAGAATTGTGACGTTTGTGAAGCGCAATGGTGATTTTCGTAGAAAATCATTTGGCGTCGCTATTCGTTCCGGGACTTAATGACGCGGCGTACCGCTTATCGATTTCGCCAAGGAA
>JBKJSI010000378.1:0-16108 GCA_046595915.1 Pirellulaceae bacterium | reverse complement strand
CTGGCAAAATTCCGGCTGCGAACCACGATCTTGGTCTTCGGCAAATCCTCCACCCGCGTAATTCCCTCGGTTCGATCCGCCAAGTATTCTCCAGGTCCGGCCATCTTCACCCTCCTTGGTGCGATTAAGGCCGAAAAGATAGCAAATCGAAATCAGAAAGTCACCAGCAAACAACAGCGTCTTTGCTACAGTCTCGAAAAACAAGCCCTTTTCGCGTCCCTAGCTTGCCCTCTCGTCCCGCGGCCGAATCAAAAGCACAATCCCCAGCGACACCAGCGCCAGCACGGCGAACCCGCTAAAGATCAAATTGCTCGCCACTTTCTGATCGCGAAGATACCCAAACTGCCAATCGACCAACCCGCCGCAACTAATGCTCACAAGGTTCATCAGCCCATACCCAGTCGCCCTTAACCTCGCAGGCGCAATCTGAGCCAAAATCGGCATGTTGTTGCAATCAAAGCACCCCCACCCGAGTCCGAACAGTGCCAGAAACCCAATTGCGACGATCAGCGTCGGAGAATTGCCCACGCCCAGCAGCGCCGGAATCATCAAAAACATCCCCACCGCACTCGCATAAATCCGCCCGCGATTCGACTTGGTCATCCAGCGATCCGCCAGCCACCCGCCGAGATAAACGCCAACGAGCGACGCGAGATTGACATAAAGCGCCGCCGAAACACCCGCCATGCCCTGCCCAAGCTTAAACCACTCCTTCAGCAGCGCGGGCATCCAATCCTTCATCACCCATCCCGCCATCGCAGGTAGCGTGAAATAGACGACGAGCAGCAAAAAAGAAACGTTACCCGCAAGCCCAGTGATCGCCTCCAGCGGCGATGCCTTCTTCTCAGGCACGTTCATATTGGCGGCACCCGGCGCCCGTGGCGCCTCCTTGAGCAAAAACAGAAGCGGAATCGAATAGAGAATCCCCGCCGCGCCGGTCAAATCAAACGTAAACCGCCACCCAATCGCCGGCGTATCCGCCGCATACCCCGCAAACCCGCCGAGGATAATGCCGCAGTAAATCGCCGTCTGATGAATCCCCACCGCCCGCGACCGAGTGCCGCCGACGTGATACTCGGTGATCAGCGCCAGCGCCGCCGGAATATAAAACGCCTCGCTGATCCCCATGAGCGTCCGCGTCCAGAGCATGCCTTCGAAGGTCGTAACATGCCCCGTGGCCCAAGTGATCGCCGACCACGCAAAGAGACTCGCACAAATCGTCCAACGGCGACCAAAGCGATCAGCAAAATACCCGCCGAACGGGCTCAGAAAAGCGTAAGTCCATTTGAACTGCGCGAGAATCCAACCCCAGTTTGTGTCGCTGACGATGTCCGGAATGTCGCCCATGATCGAGAACTTCATCGACGCCAGCATCTGGCGATCGAGATAATTCAGCAGCGCCACGGGCCAAAGCAGCGCGACGGTCAGCCACGCCAGCCGCGTGAGGCTCATCGGCTGAGAATCGTGTAGAACGCCCGGCGAAGAATACGGATTCAGCTTGTCAGACACGGCGCGTCTCAAGAGCGATGGGGCATGGGAGAGTAGGCAAAGCTGAATCGCAACCGCCGCGCGGGTCAAGAACCCCGTCAAGAACCCGGTCAATAACCCCGTCAATAACCCTGCGTTACTTGGTATTCAGGGAAGGCAACTCAATCGCCCGCACGCCTTTTTCGCCGCCAACGAGGATTTTCGCTTCCTTAGGATGAAGACAAATCGCATGAATGCGCCCGACGTCGCCAGCTATTTCCTTCACGGCCTTGAGCTCTTCGAAGTCGACGATCCGCAACTGCCCATCATTGCAGCCCACGAGGAGGTGTTCGCCGGAAGGTAACCAAGCAACCACGCGCGGCGGCGAAGGGAGCTTGGTGAATCGCATCAAACGGCCGATCGTGGGCTGCCAGAGCCTCAGCGTCCGATCTTCGCTAATCGAAGCAAGAATCGGCGGACCTTCGCCCGCGTTTGGCCGAAAGGCAAGATCATTTACCGAGCCTACGTGGTTAGATAGCGCCCGCACCCGTTTACCAGTCGCGACCTCCCAAAGCTGAATCGTTTGGTCGACACTGCTGGTAGCTGCAAGTTCATCGCCAGGAGCCCATGCCGCCGAAAGCACCGCGCGAGAATGGCCTTCATAGTTTGCGAGCTCCTCAAGCGTGTTCGCGTCGAGTACTTTCGCCGTTCCATCCGCACTGGCAGTGAGAATTCGGTCGCCGCTTGGCGACCAGACTGCTTTGTAGATCAAATCCTTGTGGGGCGTCGCTTCAACAATGCGCTTCGCCTCCTCCCAAGACCAGATTTTAAGTTCACCCGTTTCGCCAGGAGCACCGCCAACGACCACCAGCTGCTTCCCATCAGGCGAAAACGAAAGATCATGGACATGCGTCAGCTCAGTTCGAAGGCTCGTTTCCTTTTTCAATGCGGGCCACAAAAGCACCTCAACGCCCGCTTGAGAGCCAGTGAGAACCTGCGAACTATCCGGCGAAGTGGCCATCGCGATCACTGGCGGATTCTTGTCGACGAGTGCCTGTGCCTCGACCGAGCCGAGCGAAGCCAAGCAAGCGAGCAACAGTAGTATCAATGAAAATCGCACAGGTGTTCGCTTATGCCAGAATCGCTTGAATCACCTTGCCGCCTTGGTTGACCGGCACGGGACGGCCATCGCTGGTATTCAGTTCATGGGCGGGATCGATGCCCAGCAGCGTATAGATCGTGCATGCAAGATCGACCGGCGTGACTGCATTGTCCTTGGGGCTCTCACCGACGCGATCGCTCGCGCCAAAAACTTGTCCGCCCCGAACGCCGCCGCCCGCCATGACGACGCTGAAAACGCGCGGCCAATGATCGCGCCCGCCGCGCGGATTGAGCTTGGGCGTGCGCCCAAATTCGCCCATGGCGATGACGAGTGTTTCGTCGAGGCGGCCGGTATTCGCGAGATCTTCGATGAGCGACGAGAACGCCATATCGAAGCGGGGAATTAGGCCGACGCCTTCCCTCGCGCCTGCGAAACCTGCGCGGAGTTGAAGGTCAAGATTATCGTGAGTGTCCCAGCCAGAGTCGTAGACCGTGACGAACGGAACACCCGCCGCGTTGAGTCGTTTAGCGAGAAGGCAACTCTGTCCGATCGAGCGCGAGCCATATTTTGCTCGCGTATTTTGATCTTCGGCTTCGAGGTCGAACGCGGCTTTAGCGATTGGCGAAGTGACGAGACGGAATGCCTGCTCAAAACTGCCTCCGCCGGCCCGCTGGCTCGCTTCAATGGTTGCCTGAGCTTTATCAAACTCGCCCAAATACTCGCGGCGACGGGCGATGCGTTTTTCATCGACGCCGGGAAACGCATCAAGATCGCGGACCCGAAGGTCGCGGCCATTGTCGGCGCCAACTTTGAAGGGTTCAAACTTCGATCCCAGGAAGCCGGCGCCGTGGGAAGAACGTGGCTCAGGAACAGCGATATAAGGCGGCAGCGCCGTTAGGCTGGGTCGCATGTGCGAAACGACGGCGCCATAACTCGGATAACTCAGCACCGGCGAGGGTTTGTAGCCGGTTAAAAGATACTCATTCGCGAGGCCATGTTCACCGAGCGGCGATGTCATCGAGCGAATGATGGCCAGGTGCTTCGTGATCTTGGCAGTTCTTGGCAAGTGCTCACAAATCTCGATGCCTGGAACGTCAGTGGAAATGGCTTCGAAGGGCCCGCGAACTTCAAGCGGCGCATCGGGCTTGAGATCGAACATTTCCAAATGACTCGGACCGCCATCGAGCCAAATAAGGATGCACGATTTGGCTTTGGGGGCAAGAGATTTCGTCGCTTCCCGGGCGCGGAGATAGCCTGGCAAACTCAAGCCAAACAGCGAGAGGCCAGTGAATCGCAGCAGGTCGCGCCGACTTGCGCCGTCGCAGCGACCAGTTCTTGATTGTCGCATCGTTCCGCTCCTAATGGTTTTCCATGAACTCGCGACTGCTGAGAATGGCCCAAACGAAGTCCTCTAATCGCTCACGACAATCGCTTTCGTCTTTGGATGCTAATTTCGATTCCCATTTTTCTTGCTCGACCAAGGTCGGCGTTCTCGAAAATGCCCGCAAATAGAAAGCTTTTACGATCTGCGAATCGCTTTTCTTCAGCGCCAGCATTTGCTTCAATCGATTCGTTTCCCCCGTCAACTTCTCATTCAGGAATGGTCCATTGAGTAGGTGAAGTTGTCCTGCGAGACCATTCGCTCCGGCTTCACGCGAATCGCAATCGTTGGTTCGATTGCAACGCCCGAGGATGTCGAGCGATGGGGCTGGTTGAAGTGGATCAATGAGCGTAACCCCGCGGGCGGGGATGACCTTCTCACCAAACTCATTCATCACGCCTGTCACATCCGCCACTGCGTCTGCCAAAATTTCTGGCATTAGTGGTTTCGAGAAGGCATGCGAATAGAATCGATCATCCGCAGCATTTTGCGGCGTGGTGGATGTGCTAAGTGCGTAAGTTTGGCTAAGCACGATCAGCTTGAGAGTGCGGCGCAGGTCATAACCGTGATCCGCAAAATCATTGGCGAGTTTAGTGAGAAGCTGCGGGTGCGAGGGCGGATTCGTCTCGCGCATGTCGTCGATTGGTTCAACAAGGCCTCGGCCCATCATCGCTTGCCACAGACGATTGACGAAGGCGCGGGCGAATTGTCGATCTTCGGAATCTGTTAACGCTTTAGCGGCTTCGATTCGTGGATCGTCACTCCCATTTATGTATCGCTGTCCAGCAATGCGAGGTATCGCTGGCTCGCCAGTGCGCAAGTTCGTAACGGCGCCAAAATTGGTGAGCTTCACCTCCGGACCACGATCCAGCTTTGCAAACACCGCCGCGAAGCCGTGAAAATCATCCTGCGTCCAGCGATCGAGGGGATGATTGTGGCAATTCGCACAACCAAGCCGAACGCCCATGAAGACTTTGCCGACTAGTTCCGCATGTGCTCTCGGATCGCCGACCATGCGGGCGAAATTCGCGGGGCCCACGGCGTGGGAGTCGCCTGTAGCCGTTAGTAAGGTCGAAGCAACCTCATTGAGCGGCGTCCTCTCGCGAATTTGTTCCTTGAGCCAATTCGCATAGGTTGCGACGCCGATTTTGTCGTTGGGTAGCGAATGAAGCTGAAGCGCTCGGGCGAAGCGATACGTCCAGTATTCGTTAAACTCTTCGCTGGCAAGAAGTGAATCGACCAGTTTTTCTCGCTTATCGGGCGCGAGATCCTCGGGATATGATTGAGCAAGCTCGACGGAAGGCAAACGCCCAGTTAAGTCCAGCGTGACGCGTCGAAGAAAAACCGAGTCGCTGGCGGCGGGAGAGCGCGGAATCCGGAGTGTCTTGAGAACGCCGACTATTTCTTCGTCGATGAAGTTGGTCGTCGCCGGATATTCAAGCAGCTTGGCATCGGTAGCGAAGGGAACGAGAAATTCAATCGGCACGACTCGATCGAGATAGCGGGCGATCACAATCAATTGGCCGCTTCGTCGAATTCGTGCGGTTGGCCCAATCTGATCGATTTCAATCGCGGAAGTGTCCGTCGACGTGAAAAGTACATCGCGAGTAACATCTTCCATCGGTCCGTCATCGAACGATGCCATGGCGCGAAGCGGAATCGGCGCAGCCCCAAGTTCAACGACGGCTCGACGAGGAGTTAATTCAAATCGAGTTAGCTTTCGCGATTTTCCACGCTTTGCTCCGGATACGATCCATTCGCGTAATCGCCTTGCTTCGCTGCTCTCGGCGTCAAAAAGTAAGTCGCCGCCATGATCGACGTAACCAGTTGGCTTGGCGAGCAACAGGCTTTGCGAGGGTCTTACGAGATTGACTCGTCGGCCTTCATACTGCTGAACGATCGATTCGTAGTCAGCTTCCGAATTACCACCGAGCAGTGAGAGATTGAACCCACCTCGCCCGGCGGCTGCGCCATGGCATGCGCCGGCATTGCAACCCGCCTTGGTCAAAATCGGCACGATTTGCGTGTCGAAGTCGACCTTGCCATCATGAGGCGCGGAAAACAGGATCGCGCACAACAGCGGCGCGAAGTTCATTTTTTCTCTCCTGGCTTCTCCTCAGGTTTTTTCTCCGCTGGCTTCGGTGCGTACTGTTCTTTCCACTTTTTCAGATACTCTCGTGCTTTGGGCGTTCCATAGGTTTCGATATCGATCACCGAAGTGATCCGGCCAAGTTCCTTCCTGACCGCTTCATCCTTCGCCGCAGTGTCATCCACAATCTTGGCGGCTTTTTCGACTTCCTCCGGTGTCGCCGTGCGATTGATCACCGGCCGAAGCAATGCCCCCATGTCGGGTTTGTCGCGATTCATCGCAGGCATTCCTTCCAACTCTTCCAGCTTCGGCGCCTTACCGCCAGCTACCGCGACCACCGCGTCGAGAATCTTTGGTAGATCCGCCTGAAGGCTCGGCTGGACGAGCGCGAAGTTCGCGGTGACCTTGCTTTCCTTGCCGACCAGGATGGTTAACGCGACATTGCGGTTAAGTCCATAACTCCCGGGGCCTTCGCGGCCATCAATAGAAATGCCGAAGGGAGCTTTCGTGTTGATTCCCGTCCTCGAGCGTTTCGCCAGATTCTCGGCTTCCGTGGTGTCATCTGCGAGCCAAATTACTCCTGTGTGGAGTCCATCCTTCGCGCGGCTCGCGGTGTAGGTGGAAAGAATCCTGGCCATGCCGAGCGCGGGGCGATTGACTTCATGGACGAAGATGAGAACGATTGGCTTTCCGTCGGCTTGTGCGACATAGTCAAACTCTTTGCCAGCCGCATCCTCAAAGACACCTTTGACCTTGAAGCCGCCAAGCTTTTCGCCGACTTGTGGGCCGGAGAAAACTGGATCCTGGGCGAAGCAGTGTGAAGTAAGGAAGATCGCAAGAAACAGCGCAGGCGTGACTTTGGTAAACATCGAGGCAGGCTCCTTGGGGCGAGGCCTCTATCATACGACGGAAAACAGGGCGAAGCGACGGCAAGAATCATGACGGAAAAACAGGGCCAAATCGTCTACCGCTCGCTGCATGCGCCCAAGGAAAATGGGGCGGCGCTGATAGAGCCTTCGATTTCAGCCTTTGCGTTACAGGTTGCTTCGTTTTTTCGCACAGCGCCAAATGCAACAAGGCCCTACTGGGGCTCAAAACCATTTGCGGTATACAAAGTCGAAGCTCGTATCACGCTACTGCGGATGCTGAATCCCGAAGCGCGAAGTGTTGATATTCCTGTCGTGATGGTGGGGCATCAGCCGCACTTGTTTCATCCAGGCGTCTGGATGAAGAACTTTGTAACCGCTCGTATCGCCGAAAGGGTCAATGGCGTAGCAATTAACCTGGTCGTGGATAACGACGTCATGAAATCGGCCAACATTGCCGTTCCGTCACGAGAAGTAGAAGGCGCAATCGCACACATTGCCTACGATGCCTACACGAAGGAAATGCCTTACGAGGAGCGATCCATCCTTGACCGAGAAGTAGCAAATTCATTCGCGGATCAGATTGTTGCGGTGATGCCTCACCTAGGGCGAGAACCCTTCGTCGCGAAGTTCTGGCAATCGGCATCTTTAGGTCTCGACGATACGGACAATTGGGGGGATGCAATTTCTTCTGCGCGACAGTCCGCCGAGGAGAGTTGGGGGACGAAGGTCGCCGATGTACGCCTAAGCCAACTAGTTGGCACACGCTCCTTTGCTCGACTCGTCCTTGAAATCGCTAATGACGCACGTAGTTTTGCTGAAACCTACAACACATGCCTAGCGGATTATAGAAAAGTCCACGGCCTTCGAAGCCGTTCACACCCCGCGCCGGATTTGGAAATCACTTCCGGGGATGAAGTTGAACTTCCTTTCTGGCTCTGGACGAAGGGATCGCCTCATCGCAAACGTGCTTTTTTGCGACGCAACGCCGATCGGTTCACCATCACCGATCGAGAGAGCATCGAATGGTCCGCCAGTTTTGGTGACGTCGAGGAACTGCTCGACAAAATGTTGGCTGAACTGCTGTCGCCGACTGACGAGCCCAGCCGCCCCAAGCTTCGCCCCAAAGCGCTGATCACCACACTCTACGCTCGCCTCCTCCTCTGCGACGGCTTCGTCCACGGCATAGGCGGCGCCAAATATGACCAGGTAACCGAAGCGATCGCTGCGCGCTGGGGACTTGGAACGCTGGCGCCAATGCAGTGCGCGACGATGACGATGCGATTGCCGCTGCCGATGGAGGTCATTTCCATCGAGGAAGTACGCCGACGCAAACGCAAATTGCGAGATTTGCGCTATCACCCGGAGAAGTTTTTGGCCGAGGCGAAGCTACCTGCCGATCAGCAGAGTCGTGCGACCGAGTTATCGCAGCAAAAGCAGCAGTGGATTACAGTTTCCACGCCAGAGCAACTTCATGAGCGGCACCACGCCATTCGAGCGCTCAATGTGGAGCTTTTTGGGATGCTCAACGAGGTTCGGACGCATGCGGAGGCGGAATATCAGGATGGACTGGCCCGCTTCACGGCGCAACAGCCTTGGCTGTCGCGCGAATTCGCGGCAGTGCTCTTTCCCGAGGAAATGCTCAAGGCCGAGTTTGCTCGTGTTGTCGCCGGCTAGCTATGCCGCTTTGCGGTGCGTCGCGGCGTACTTTGCCGCGAGATCCGCTTGAGAATGCGGACTGCCTTGTCGTTTAGAACGCCGTGCGCCTGCGCGGGGCGTGCCTGATGCGGCCCAGCCTTCTGCGTCTTCAGTGAGGGCGTTGAGTTTATTTTGCACTGCGAGTCGATGATGCTCTAATTCATCGCGTTCCGCCGTCTCGGGAACGTGATAGGCCGCGCCCACAATCCCACAGGCGCGGGAAAAGGGTTTTGGTATCGCAAATTGATCCCACGCTTTTTTGACGCGCCAAGGTCGATCGTATCCCAAACCAACCGGCACGATTGGCATTTGTAACCGTGACGCAAGATAGACAGGGCCGACAGCAAGCACACGACGCGGCCCGCGCGGCCCGTCGGGTGTGATGGCCAAATTCTCCCACGGGCTCTTCCGCATGATTTCGCGCAGTGCTGCCGCCCCACCGCGGTTGGATGAGCCGCGCACGGTTCCAAACCCCATATGAGCCGCTGCTTGGGATAGCCACTCAGCATCTTGATGCCGGCTCAGCAGCATCGTGATGTGACAGTGCCCGCGAAGATAAAAGAGGCTGGGAATGTACTCGTGCCAAAACACAAAGATCGCCGGACCCGCAAAATCCCGCTCGGATGGATCGTAACTCCAATCCTCTGCATCGCCATAGTAACGCAGCGTCGACATCCAAGGATAAGTGAGCCCAGTAACGGCAAGGCCGCCGAGCTTATTGATAAGGGGTCCACGAAGTTTCAAGCTAAGCCTCCTTGCCCAGCGGTTTCTCTAACGAGTTCGAGGCAGGAGTATCGGGCTAGCGGGCTAGCGGTAGCAAGGGAGATTTGGCGGACTCATTAACGAATCTCGCTGCTAGCACGACCGCAAACTTATTGCGCTACCTCAGGCGAAATGTGTAGCACCGAATTCATCGGAATATAGGTATGGCCTCGCGGTGTTTCCAGAAGTAGGCCGTACTCGTCGATTTCGCGAAGGATGCCATGTACGGAAGCGGTGATCGTTGATCGGAGGGCGATGTTCACGTGAACACCGACCCATTCATGAAGCCTTTTCATGTCTATGCCTCGAAAGTTGAAATCGGTGACGAAAGCACTTGGTAAGCCTAACAGCTTTGCGTCGCAATCGGCGCGCCGTTTCGACCTGTAAAGACGAACTTACCTAGCCAGAAGTCGTTTCAGCACGTTTTCCGTCATCCGCTTCACGCGCGCATCGGGTCCTTTAGGTGACGTATAAACGCTGGGGCGCACGTATCCGGGCGGAGCACTGAGCCCATCCGCCCACCAGCAGGTCGCCGCGTTGAAAACGACGTTGCCTTTCGGGCCGTAATAGACGGTGCCGGTATAGGTTCCATCGTTCGGCTTACCGGGAGCGGATTGCGTTGGACCGGTTGCCACAATTTCTAGCCCGGGAATCAGGGCCGGGTCGCCGTGCCATTCCCAGCCGATGAGGCCCGGAACAGCGTCACCCTTTTTCATGCCGGTTCCCGTGTAGAGCCAGTGATCTGGCAGGGTGCAAATCCAATCCGCGCCGCCAGTAACGGGCCCCGTGCTATGGGCGCCAATCAGTTCATTGGCATAAGGGCGCTCATGTTTAAGTGAACTCATATTGACAAAATCACGCATGCCGCCAGGTGGGCCGTAGACGCCGATTCGTTCGAAATTGGTGAGCGATTTGTCGAACTCGATGCGCCCGCAGATGGCGTTACCAGAGAAAAAGCCAACGCCAATGCCACGAGCGATGGCGGCTTGAACATTGCGAAACATTTCAATCGTCCAATATTCGTCATGTCCGACGCTTAGAAAACCCTTGCAGCGATCAAGTAGCTTAGGATCGCGATGCGTGTCGAGATTGGAGACGTAGGAAATGTCGTAGCCTTGCTCCTCCAGCCAAAATGCGAAAGGGAACTCCCACAAAAAAAACTCGCCGGAGCCGGTGGAGAGCGGGGCGTCGAATATCTGGCAATATTTTCCATAAGGACGGCGATAACTGATCTGCACGCCGCCGCCCCAATACCACTCGTTTTTGCCATCGTCATAGAGCGAGAACTGTGACGGCCAGCGGTTATAAGCTTGCCAAGTGTTGTCGCTGCATTGGAAAAGCAGATCGCATTTGCGGGCGTCTTTCACAATGAAGATGACATAACTCTGGATGCCCGAATCCTTGGCCGTGAGCTTGCCAACGTAAACGCCGCTCGTCCAATCAGCTGGAATTGTGAACTCGGCGCTCGGTTTCCAGTCGCATTGGCGTAGTCGCTTTTCACCGACGGGTGGATCGGGCTGGGAATTGCCTTCAAATTCGCCAAGCTCTTTGACAAGTCGCCCACCATCACCGCCGTAATAGCCGAGACGATAGATCTCGAGCGAGAATTTCGACGCAGGCGCAGTGCTTACAAAGACCTGAAGCGTCTCACCTGCTGAAATGCTGGAGTGCGAGCAATAGCCTTCGATCCAAGGGCAGCGGTATTTCGTGGCTGGATCGATTTTCGGCTTATCGAGCATCCAGGCGCGCGTTCCCGGCTTTTGATTTTCTATTTGAATGGGGTTCGTTGCCGAGAAATTAGCGAGTCCAGCATGGGGCAGCAGTGCCGAAGCTCCTGCGAGAGCTCCTAGCTGTTTCAAATGGTCGCGTCGGTTGGATTGGGGCATTCGTTCCGCCTTCGGTCAAAAAAATGCTGGCAAATGCGGGTTGTCATTAGACAAAGAGCTAGCGTTGCATGCATCTAGGGTTGCGCTACTTCGCATTTCAACCGGCTTTGTCGGCAATCAGGTCGTTGATTGCTATTTACGATTCCTTTGCGGCGTGGCTACGATATCGCCGCTAGGGAAGGTGACGCCCTGAGTCGGTCGCTGCGCCTCAGCCCAACAAGCGAATGGAATCGCTGCATGAATTCGATTTTCCTCTTACTCACGCTCGGATCGTTAGCGCCCGCACCGGCGCGTGACGTCAGATTCGGCGTCGACGAGCAAGTTCCGCGAATTGCCAATGAGCGCTTTGATGAATCGATGTTGGTGATGCAGCAAGGCGGCATAGAGTGGCCCAAGGTCGACCCCCGCAATGCGAGCAAAACGGGCGGGAAGGGTACCGGCAAGCCCTCGATCGGTCGCGCTCAATTGAATGAAGCAGTCCCTACTTATGACGAATCAACAACGCGCCCCTCGGTAAAACCGACCACGCCGCGAGCCCAAACGCCAAGTCGAGATCAGCAAGCGAAGAGAGACCAGCCATCTCGTCTCGTTCCAGTGGATGACGACGCCAGTGAACAGATCGATCGAGCGCCGATCGAAAGAGCGCCACAAGAACGTCAAAACAAAACCAGCAGCCGATACAACCGCGATGATGACGAAGACTTTCCAGCCAGCAAGCCACTCATTAATGAAGCGCCCGTAAGGCAGCAGCGCGAGCGCGAAACAGAATTCACTTCAACGCCGCTGAAGACAAGTGTCCGTCGGCAAGGCGGGAGCTCACGTGAAACAGCCCCGAGCCCATTTGAAATCCGTACGGCATCCGCGACCGATGATGAAGATGAACCAGAACGACGCATGCCGATCAAGTCGTATGCGGTTGGTGCAGACGATCGCCAGGATGACTTCGGTGTTGACCCCTATTCCGACAGTGACCCGCCACGAACCGGCCGACGAAACAACGAATACGTTAGCGATCGGGGCAGTATCCGAGACACGAAACTCTCGGGCAATGAACTCGACGAATCCACTTTGCGAGGAGGGAAGAAAGTGCCAGAGACCAATGCAAATATGATGTGGGGCTTCGCCGTGGTACTCGTAATGTTGTGCGCCTCGGTCGGCGGCAATCTTTACTTGGCTTGGGTCGCCCGCGAATTTTACGAGCGATATCGCAGCTTGGCGCAGCAAGTTCGCGCATCGCGAAGCAACATAACTTAATGCTCGATAGATTACGTCTCGCGCCGCGTTCTTAAGCGGCGCGATGCTTCGGCGCGAGCACTTCCTTGAGCGACAAGAAGTGCTTTTCAAAGAGATTCCAGCTGGCAAGGGCGACAAGTGTCGTGACCGAAGCCATGATCAGGATGTAGGCAACTCGTCCAGCGACGAAGGAGCCGGTCAGCGCTTCAAGTTGATTCGACGTGAAGAGTAACGCCATCAGCGGAACGAGCGGATTCTGGAAGATGTACATGGCGTAGCTGTATTTGCCGAAGAATCGCAAAAAAGGGGACTCGCATAATTTGGTACACCAGCTCTGGGCGCCGCTGCCCAAGACCACGGCTAGAAGGGCTGTGAAATAGGCGGCGTACAGCGTCTCGGGAATCGTCATCAAACGTTTATCGGTGAGCAGCGTCGGTAGGAGCAAAATTCCGATGGCGATCATGGTCCATTTGGCTGGTTTGGCGAGTGCGGCGATTCCACCGGCTCCGCGAACCATCAGGGCGAGCCATGCGCCTGCGAGGAGGCCTTCGAGGCGAAAGATCGTGAGCGTATCGAGGGCCACATCGACTCCACCCGACTTGATCCAAGCCAGACGGGCGATCGGCGTCGCGATAAAGCCAATACCGCAGACCCAAAGCGCCGTTCGACGATTGCACAGAAAAATCACCAGCGGCCAAACGAAGTAAAAATGTTCCTCGATCGCGAGGGACCAAAAGTGATCGAGCCGACCGAGCGACCATTCGCCACGAAACAGGAACGACAAATTGGCCGCATGGAGCCAGAGCCAATGCTGATCTTCGATGGCGTGTTTGATGGGAAACTGCGACGGCGAGAGCAAGCATGGAATGACGAAAATGAATAGTAACAGTGAGGCGTAGTAAAGGGGCAAAATCCGCAGAACGCGGCGAGTGTAAAAGTGACGGAAGAACTGCGACTCACCTTTGGCGTCAAAGAGAATGCCCGTGATGAGAAACCCTGAGAGCACGAAGAAAAGATCAACGCCGCGTTGTCCCAGCGCGAGACCGAGCGTCGCCCAATGCGGCAATTGATCCGCAGGGTCCGTGGAAAGATAGAAATCGCCTTGGAGACCAAAGCGATAGACCAGCACGGCGAGAATCGCGAGGCCGCGGACGCCATCGAGCGCCGGGATGTGGCCGCGCACGCGAGGCTCAGGGCTGCCAGTCGCCTCGGCTGCTTTTCGGTTGATCGTAAGGGACGTAGACAATGTTCCGCTGGTCATCGTTCATGCTCGGGGCGGCATTTGAATGAGTTTGTTCCGTTCATGAACATTACGGCGCGAGGGCTGCGTGGCAGCAAACCAAGAACACTGCAAAGGGCATAAAAGAGCAAAGACGTCGGCTGGAGCGGCTGTAACGGTTTTTGGGGCCTGCCGGTCCGAGTTTGCCGCCTTGGGAAAGGAAGCAGGGCGACCTATACTCGGCCCTTCTAATTACGCGACATTTGCGAGTTTCCACCCCTTGGCCGGCGACGACTGGAAAAGCCTCTATCCGTTTGAATCGCGATGGCGTGTCACGCCGTGGGGACGGCAGCACTACGTCGATGAAGGCGCCGGCGCACCGCTCCTCATGGTGCATGGGAATCCGACTTGGTCGTTCTACTACCGCGAGTTAGTGAAGAAGTTTCGCGGCGAGTATCGAGCGATCGCGGTGGACCATTTGGGCTGTGGACTTTCCGATAAGCCGGCCAACTTTGACTATTGCCTGCAATCGCATATCGATAATCTCGTGGCGCTGATTGACGACCTCGATCTCAAGAAAATCACTCTGCTCGTCCATGACTGGGGTGGAGCAATCGGCCTTGGAGCCGCACTCAAACGGCCCGAGCGTTTTGCGCGGCTCGTGCTCTTCAACACCGGCGCATTTCCGCCGCCGTTTGTGCCGCTTCGAATTCGCGCCTGCCGAATTCCCCTTTTGGGAACGCTGGCAATGCGAGGATTCAATGCATTCGGGCGAGCTGCGCTAACGATGGCTACAGAGCGGCCCGATGGATTGCCAAAAGCAGTGAAAGCCGGATTGATTGCGCCTTACGATTCGTGGGCGCACCGCATCGCGATCGATCGATTTGTGTATGACATTCCGTTTACCAAGCGACACTGGACTTGGGACGTACTTGAGCAAATCGAAGATGGCCTAAAAACGCTTGCGAGTCGTCCGACGTTGATGGTGTGGGGCATGAAGGACTGGTGCTTTCGACCAGAATGCCTCGATCGCTTGCTGACACATCTCCCGAAGGCTGAAGTCAAGAAACTCGATGCGGCGGGACATTACGTCATTGAGGATGCGCCTGAAGAGGTGCTTGCAACGGTTGGCGATTTTCTCGCGCGCACCCATTCGGTTGTTGCGACATGACACAGAATACGTCAATGTCAATGGGCCAGTTCGCGACGCTTGCCTGCCTGCTCGAAGTGACCGCGCCGAAGCCTGGCAATGTACATCGCGGTGCTGATTTTGAAGATGTCACCTTTTTGGATTTCGTCGTGAGCGCGGCGGCGATTGGTCCCGTGTTTGATCGCACGGCAACTCTGAGCGTTGGGGAATTGGTGTTGCAATCGATTGAAGCGACGCGGCAGGTAGTGAACACGAATACCAATCTCGGGCTCATGCTCTTGATGGCTCCGATGGCGAAGATTGATGCAAGCGAAGGATTGAAAATAGGCGCTACGCGAGTGCTATCTGAACTTTCGCCGAGTGATGCGGCCAATGTTTACGCCGCCATTGGGCTCGCCAGCCCCGGCGGACTCGGCAAAGTCGACCAGCACGATGTCTCTTCGAGCCCGCCGAGCAGTTTGCTGGAAGCGATGCGGCTCGCAGCGGATCGCGATCTAATTGCAAAGCAATATGTCACTGCCTTTGCGGATCTGAGTGATCTCGTCGTCGACAAAATTCTCACCAGCGTTCAAAGTGGACAGTCACTCACCGATGCGATTGTCCATACGCATGTGTCATTGATGGCGCAGCGGCCCGATTCACTAATCGCAAGAAAATGCGGGCCTGAGACGAGCGAAAAATCCGCGCTCCTGGCCGGCAAGGTGCTCGAAAGTGGCACGCCAGAGAGTGAAGAATATGCGGAAGCACTCGCCGATCTCGATTTTTGGCTCCGCTGCGATGGTCACCGGCGAAATCCGGGGACCAGTGCGGATATGATCGGCGCCGCACTCTTTTGGCTACTGCGAAGCGGTCAATTGACGCCGCCATGGCGATGACGATTACATTTTCATCGCCAAAAGTGCAGGTGGGGTGGCTGTGTTATGAAAATAAAGTGGCGTCAAGTGCTCGGTTATATTGAGCAATTGATCGCCACTTTGTTTTCTTAACACGGGGTTGCCCTAATTACTCAGGCGACGATTCATCCGGAGCAGACTCTTCGGAGGGCGGCGCGGCGAGCTCGGGTGCTGCCTCTTCCTTGGGGGCATCGGTCGCTTCATCCGGCGCGGGTTCAAGTTTCTTTGGCGGCGAACTGCTCGGCTTCGCGGAGACTCGCGTCTTCGCCGCAGCTTCGCCGAAGAACCGAGTCGTCGATTCGGAAACGAGCTGCGTCTCTGGTTCGGTGCATTGCACTTCCATGCGAATCACATGGCTGCCC
>JBKJSI010000268.1:0-7232 GCA_046595915.1 Pirellulaceae bacterium | reverse complement strand
TGGCGATCGAGCTTGATGACGCATCGCATGAAAAGCCTGAGCGAAAGGCTCGCGATGCATTCGTCGATCAGGCCCTGGGCGCTGCTGGGTTGCCGATACTGCGAGTCGCCTGTGCGGCGCAATATGATCGCGGGGCGCTAAGGAAATCGATCCGGGAAAAGCTGGGCTTGAGCGCGTAGGTAAGGCAGATGGTTGCCCCCTATTTGGCGGTATCTCGGCAGGGTCGCCGAGGTTGTTTTTGGGCTATTAAAAAACCCTTGTTTTTCCAATCGGGCCAATCGGGCCAACTGGCCACGCACTCAGGTTTTTTGGCCTGATTGGTGGCCTGATTGGAAGGTTGCGAATGGACCTAAACATGCCGAATGTTTATAAACAAAGTAGTGATTAATTGTGTCGTTCAGGGTCGGGCAGGTTGGCGTACGTTTAGCCGCTTTCTGGCAATATTGACTAGCGACCGAAATCGATCCGAACGACTTCGCCGCCTCCTCTGGTGATCAGCGCTTTCAGTGTCGCGGCATCGACGGCGGCGGGAATCCATTGGACGCTGCCATCGGCAAAGGCGGCGTGGAAGCCCTCTGCTTCGGCATCGACCAGGCCTTCCAGCGGCTTCATGTCGTCGAGCGTGAAGTCGTCGGGCTTGGTCCAGGGAACGGCTTTCGCCTTCGCCGTTTGCACGACTGCGATTGTGTTCGAGGAACCATCGGTCACATTGGCGAAACCGACTGCTTCTTCCCCATCGAGTAACGCTCCGTTCCCTACAAAGACCTGGAATCGAGTGGTGGTAACGCCGGGTGCATCGCCTTTGCTGCGAAAGACGTCGGGCATTTTGTCGATGAGTTTTTTGTTGTGCTCGCTGTCCCAAGGTTCATCGAGGTGAAATTGCTCGTAGAGCGCTTGCTGCTCGATGAACGGCAGGATTTGCACTCGCCATGAAAGTAGTGGCTTTCCGGCATCGGTGACGCTGGCTCGCAGTGGAAAGCTGCGATAGGTGTCATGGTAATTATGCATCGCTAAGAGCTGTTGCTTGAGGCGGTTTTGATCTTGGAGTCGGGCCGCATTGGCGCTGGCGGAAATCATCGCCGGGGCGGCAGTCGATGCGAGTACTCCGACAACGGCGGTCAGTGTTCGATCGTTCTTGAGGGAGAGGGACAATTCACCGCCACTGACTTTGGGCGTCGTCAGTTCGAGTATTTTCTGAGTTGCACGTCCTAGGTAGCCGCCCCAGGCTTGCTGCACGGGATCTTGTGACGCGGCGGCTTGCGGCAATTGGCCGCGTACGACTTTGGCGGCGAAATCGATCTGCTTGTCGACGACCGCTTTGAGCGCGGCCGCGTCTTTTTCGTTAAACGCATGCAGGGTGGCGCCCCACTCGCCGGCCAGGGAAAGGTCAATGTGCATCTCCGCGAAGCGCGTCAACTTCACCGCGCTCGTCAATTCATCCAGCGGCGGCGGTAGTTCGGTAAAAGCCTTGGCGACGATCGGGCGAACTGGTTCGAGATGGGCCGCAAAGGAGAGATGTTTTTTCGGCCCCTTTTTGAGAAGGTCAAGAAAGGGCTTTGCCGCGGCGCCTTCGGTCGCGGTTGCCATCCACACAATTGCCTTCGGAGGGCCGATCGCAACCGTTTTCTCGTCGAGCATCAACAGATCGATTTCGACGCTTGTATGGAAGAGATCTTTGGCGCCTAGTTTTTCTGGTTTGGCGCTGACGCGCTGGCCGGAGAAGACCTTCTTCGCGGCTGGCGCGGTAGGGAAGCGAAGCACCATGAACATCGGCGGCGGTTCTTCGTCGGTAAATTTTCCGATGACGACCAGCGCTTTTTCGGCCTCGAATGGATCGATATTCCATTCCTTGAGCGCCGCCGCAGTAACGACCTCGCGCGGGAAGAGTTCGAATTCCGTCAGGGCGGCGATGTCTTTGGGGTATACCGATAGCACCGCGACGGCGTCGCCGGGGACATGTTCGAGCAGCGACGCATCTTGCGCCGACGCAATGCGGGCGACGATCGCGCTAAGGAAGAAGCTCGCGACCCATAAATGTCCACGAAACGTCCGCGAGCCACAGATGTCGATCATGTTGCGCCAATACTTGAAGTGGATACCTAACCGCTTGTTCACTATTTCTACTGCGCCGATTCCACCGGCGCGGGCTTGCCTAAAACAGTTCGCAGCGATTGCCGAAGTGTTTCCGCGAAACGGGGACCGCCTCCTACGAATACGCGGGCTACCTTGCCTTCCGCGTCGATAATCACCGTTTGCGGAATTGACGTAGCGCCATATTTGCCGGCGATGCGACCGTCGCGATCGAGAGCAACGGCCATTTCGAGTTCGAGCCGCTTGAGCGTCGCGGTGACGCGCTCCGGCGCTTCCTCTAAGTTGATGCCCACGAGTTCAACACCATCGGCGGCGAATTCTTCCGCCACTTGGTGAATCTGCGGCATCGCTTGGATACAGGGACCACACCAGGAGGCCCAGAAATCGAGGATCACGACTTTGTTTTTGTGCTTGGCGAGTGAGAATTTCTTGCCATCGAGCATCGTCAAGTCGATCTCAGGCGCGGGCTTGCCCACCAGCACCGATTCGAGGCCATCGGCGCCTCCACCCTCGTCGCCAGGCGTTTCGGACGCCGCCAAAGGCTCCGGAGCGGGCTTCAGTTTCCACTGATCGTAGGCGAGCGGGATGCCTGAGTTTTCGATTGCCGCGCCGATCAGAACCACACTGGTAACATCGAGGTCGATATTGCACTCACCGAGAATCGGGCTTTGGCCGACGAGCAAATTGGCCGCAACGCGCTGAGGCGTAAAAGTTAGCCGCTTGCGGGATTCGGGAATCGCTTGGAATTGCAATGCAATTCTGGGCTCTTCTTTTTTCGGCGATTCCGCTTTGGGCTCTTGGCCGGCTTTTTTCTCTGTTTCCTTAGCTGCGGTCTGCGCTTCTTCGGGATGGAGCCAAATGATGCGGGCGATCGTGTTGCGCGGAATTCGTTTCGCTTCGAGTCGCACTTCGGCGTCGAGATTGGTTTCATCCATCGACACAATGCGGCAGCGGAGGTAATCGCCTTTCACCGAACGCACGAGATGCGTTGGCGGACTTTCGCGCTGGGAGCGCGGGAGCATTAACAGTCGATCCTTTTTGGCCTTAGGAATGCCAATCGGCGTGACATTGGTCATCAGCTCGACCGCGCGAATTTCTTTGTTCGCGATGAAGGTCGCCTTCGTTTCTTCGGAGCGAAAAGTGACGCCGCGTTCGTCGATGTTCATGACATCGCCTTGCACCATGTCGCCGGTTCGCAGGTATAGATAGGTTTTGCCCGACTTCGGCGTGCTCACCTGTCCGATGGTGGCTGCGCCGGAACTGGAGCGCACCCGCACGGCCGGGGCCCGAGGATAGGTCTTCTCTGGAATCGCGGAGGGGGGCGGAGGTAACTCGCGGTAAACAATTTGCCCCGACATCTCGGCGCCGATGGCCGCGTCATTGAGCGCGAATTTCGGACGCCAGCCGATCACCACTGCGCCTTCCTTGGGGGTGTGATTCACGAGCCAGCCTTTGGTCGAAAGGCCCGCAGCATCGAGGCGGCCGAGGCGCTGCGTGGGCTCGTCTTTGGCCGTGGGAGTTGTCCGCTGGTAGAAGGCAAGCAGACTGTCGTTGGGGGCGGTGACGTCGCGGGCCAAGAGCGGCGACGAAATGGTGATCGAATCTTTGGCGATGGCCGTGCATTCACCATTGAGCAAGGCGCCATTTCGGAAAACGAGTTTGGCCTTCGTTTCTAAAGCCGCATCCGAGGGAGCAAAGCGGATTTCATTGACCTCGGCTTCACCTACTCGCTTGGCTTGGTCACCCACCTTCAGCACCCACTCGCGCTTTTGGGCGTCAAAACTCTCAATTTGCGAGGGAACATCTTCACCGCTCTTGAAGGTGAAGATCGCGGCATCGGACTTGCTCGCGGCGGGCTGCACTCCGCTCCAAGGGGAGACGCGCAGTGAGACAATCCGCAGATCTCCCTCGCCGGAGGAAAAGCGAAGCAAGCTGAGAATCTCTTTGGTTGTCGAAGCGGCTTCGACCTTGGCGAGTTGCTCTCCGCTGGGGCGGCAGACGCTCATCGTCCCTTTGTTTTGGTCGACGTAGAGCAAGAGGTGAATCTGTCCCTCGCCGCCAGTGACTTCTTGAATTGGCGCCACATCGGCGCTCTTCTCGGCTTCGCGCGCGGCGATCAACTGGCCGCCCGCGATCTCGACTCGATAGGAAGGCGCGCGCGAGAGTTCCTGTGAGATCCCATTTCTGATGACAGGCTTTTTGCTTTCCTTGGTGAGTTCAAATGAAAAGGCGCCTTTTTGTCGCCATGCCAACTCAAGTTCGAGCTTCGCCATTTCAGGCATTTCGATGGTGCGCCAAAGCCTTGCGAACTTTGCTTTTGAAGAGAGGCCACCATCCTCACCTTCACTCCAACCCTCGCTCTTGGGCGGCGTCGACCAGGCGCGAAGTTCACCGGGGCCATCGAACGCGCTGCTGGAGCCGCTCTTGGTTCGATAGATCGCCGCCAAAAATCCTCGCTTGAACTTTACTTCGCCGAGCCCTGCGGTTTCGACGGCGACTTCGGCATCGGTCAAACCGACTAACTTACCGACGAGAATATCGCCGCCCATGAGTTCGAATGAGAGATCGCCTTCTCGCGCAGCGACCGGCGCTTGTTTGGTGAAGCGGATCGTCGCCACCGCATCGAGAGGAAACTCAAAGGGAGTCGAAAAGAGAGGAGACTGCCAACCCATTCGGCCTTTTTCTGAGGTCTCCACGGGAAGGCCAAACAAAAGGCCGCCGCCGTTGATTGTAAGCTGCGGGGACTGCGACGCCGCGGCTGGTTCATCGCCGTAAACGATCTCGCTATGCGAAATGCAGGCAAGCGCCGCGACGATCAACAGGAGTTGAACAATTCGGTTCATAACCGGCGCGGTCCTAAAGGGATTGGATTTCATTTCCACAGCGATTGGCGCGGGTTAGCGCTCATAAATGGGCAGGAAGCGGTAGTTGAGCGCCAAGGCGAGCATCGAGAGAGAAGTGCCCACGGCCGAGCCCCATTGGCCTTTGACGCTGCCGTCGGACAGCTGGCTCGATTTCAATTGACGGATCAAATTCTTGTTCCATTTTTCCCACGCTTCGACGTCCCCTTGGAAGAGCGCCTGGGCTTGGTAGTAGCGGGTGTATTCGAGGTAGTGTCCGGCGCTGTTGTTTTCCACTCGCTGGCTCAGATATCCGACCGTTGCCTTGAACTGCGAAAGGTCTTTGCGGCGGGCGATCGAATAGACGAGGGTGGCGATCGAAATGCGGGCGAGCGACTCGTCGAAGCCGCCAATGCCGCCTGCGTAAGCGACTTGGCCGGAATCGGAGGTCATCTTGGTGAAATACTCGATCGCTTTATTGATTGACTCATCGGGCACTTCGACGCCGGCGTTTCGCGCGGCAAGCAGGCCCATGAGCACCGCGCCGCTGACGGAGGTATCGGAGTCGGAGGTGTCGGGTGAATAGCGCCAGGCGCTTTGCGAATTCTTCTTTTGCGACGTGACGGCGCAGCGAACGGCGAGTTCTAGCGACTGGCCGATCGAACGCATTTTTTCGCCGCCGCTCCAGAGCGCGCGGTCATCAACGGCGCCATAGGCCTCGGCCATTGCGAGCATCGCAAAGCCGTGGTGATACATGCTGCCGCCGTAGTAACCGGTGGCGGCGTCTTGCTTGCGGATGATGTCGCGAACCGCTTTGCGAACATGATTGCTATAGAGGCCAAAATTGGGGTCTTCGCCCGAGGCCAAAAGCACCATCAGGGCCATGCCGGTAACGCCGGCGCCATTTTCACCTTGGCCTTGCCAACTGCCATCCTCGGCTTGGGAAGTCGCCAGGAAATTGAGGCCGCGGTCGTAGATCTCACGAACGTCGCGGGGAACGACTTCGCCGGTCTGAATTTGCGGCGCCTGGGCATGGGCGATGGAAACGGAGATTGCAATCGCCACCAGAGATGCCACGGCGCTTCGCAAGTGAGCGAGATTTCCGAGCAAGTTTCTTGTAGGTGGCATGCATCATTCCTGGTCTGCAAATTCGATCGAACAAAAGCTGGCATCGCTGCGTTATGGTGCAAGCATGCCGATAGAAATCAGCGACTGCTTCATCCCGGCGTAGGGCGTGACGAGTCGCTTAAACTTCGTGACATCTTTTTCGGGCAGTGCTTCTTTGAATTGTCTTTCACTGAGCTGACTCAGTTGGTAGTAAACGTATTGGCGGTCTTGCCGTCCGGGGAGCAACGGCGCGGGGGAATGTTCGAGCAAAAAAGCAGCGAGCGTTTCATGTTCTTTCGCAGTGAGGCCGGTTGCGTCGCCAAGGCTCAAAAGTGCGGCGTCGATCGCGGATCGGTATTGGAACTTGCGACGTTCCAACTGGGCCGCTTCATAGCTCTTGAGTTGTTCCGGCGTGAGCGTTGTTTGAACGACTTTGGAAAAGAGGGAGCCGCGACCCAGGAAGCCGGCGGAGCGTCGCATCGCGAGTGGGCGAATGACGTTGCCATAAAAGTCGTTGAGCATTTCCTGCTGTGTTTTGAACTTGAGGAATTGCTCGCGGGCGGCTTCGACATCGTCGAGGAAGAGTCGCAGGTCCATCTTGGCGGCGAGTTCGAGCTTCTGCTTTTGCTCGGGCGAGATCGAACAGAGTCGATCGATCTCGGCGAGCATGACCGACAATTGCGGCGGCTCGGACTTGAGGTTCATCGCCGTGGTATTGCCGAAAATCCAGGCGTTGAAGTTCTGCTCGTTGAGCATTCCTCCATCTTCAATTTCATTTGCAGTTTTGCGTTCTAGGTCGGGCGTGATTTCGTAGTCGTCGCTTTGGGCGGAAGCGATGCCGGTTACCGCGAGCATGCAGATCAGGATCGCGCAAAATTGCACAGCGAAGCGGCGCGCATCGTGAATGCTCCGCAATTCTTTTCGCCATTTCGCAAACTGAAAACCGAAGCTCATTTCCCACCTATTCACTATCGCACAAGGTCGATCACCTCAAGCACGCCGCCTTCCTCTTTGGCCCCTTTGGGCTTTGCTCCCCAAAACGCGGCGTCGAATTCGCCGGAAAACTCGCTATGCATCTCGCCATTGAGCGAAATCTTCTGCGTTTGTTGCCAGATTCGCCGCTGCTGTGGTGTGAGATGGGTTGAGACGAGCGAATCGTCGATTTGCGGCATGTAGTTCTCTTCATATTGCCAG
>JBKJSI010000077.1:0-2655 GCA_046595915.1 Pirellulaceae bacterium | reverse complement strand
ACGCCAGCATTGTCGACATCAGCTTTAATTCTCACGCCTGACTGGCAATGAATCCCAATGCTTGTGACCTTTACCGCGACATCGTCATCAACCGTGCCGTTGCCGACGCTCCACTCGGGAAGGCTTGTCTTTGTGATTTCCATCGAGAGCAGTCCTAACCGAGTGGTGTGTGTGGGAAATTATTTCGAGGCGCCAGTGAAGGTCTTGAACATGTTGGAGATCATATTCAGAACGCCGAGAGCGGACACTAGACCCACGACCACATCAGGGTTCTGCGCGATCACGTCGTTGTTCGTGAGGGCGGTGACCACGGCAGTGATGACCGCGAGACCGTTCATGATGGCGGTCTTATGATTCAGGATTTTCGACAACATCAGATTGCTTCCTCGTTTTTTGACAGGGCAATGCCCTCAAGAATTTGACTGCTAACTGTGTCGACGATCCGCTCTCGATCCGGAACATGCTCCAGAACACGGAAGAGAATCATGCCAATCTTCTGGGCCAGTGCTACGATGGCGCCCTTTTCTAGGACGAGACTCTGTTGCTGTTCAACCTTGTTGGTTGTGTTAATCAACTTATCGATCTTGTCGACAAGTCTTTCAATCTGAGTCATCTTGCCAATCAACATCGCGTGCGAGTCGCACTCGTTGATGGTCCCTAGCAACATCGCTCGAAGGACATAGAGATCGTCTCGCGGGGAGAGGCCATTTGGGTTGCCTCTTAGCTTCTCGACTTGCTCCCGCAGCCACGGTTGTGTTATGTCGTACAACCGCTCGCGATCATGTGTCATCTTCGTTCTACCGATGTGCCGTATGCACTTTGTGCTCCCCGGTTCCACTACACCCATACATTGCATCCGGCCTATGGAGGCGGTACATCGTTCGGGATCGGATGGGTCGTCGACGTCTGTCACATAGTAGAGGTAACGCCAAAATGGCAAAAAATTCCAGTGAAATCTTGACTTTCTTGCCATGATGACGTAACATGAAGCTCATACAGGAGTTCTGGACATGAAAACTTTGAATCTTGATGTCTTGATCGGCGGGGAGCGGGCGACCGTTACTTCCCAAAAGCAGCTTCGAGCCCTCCTCGAACTGGAAGGCGCCTTTGAAAACCTGCCTAGCGACGCGGCGGAAATCTACATCCGAGGCATGATCCACGGGCTTCAGATGCCGGATCGGATCAAGCAAATCCACAAGGCAAAGGGCTACGGCCCGAGCACGCTTGCCTGGGACACGCGGGTCTACGCCGTCATGTACCCTGGCGAAGGCGAAGGACTATCCTTCATGGAATGGAGATCGAAGGTCTCGCAAATGAAGGAGAGAAACCTCGATGCGTTCGAGGCCAAGCTCACGGCAGCGCTGAAGAAAATCAAGCGAAGCGAAGCACTGAGCCAACAACTGATCGACTCGAATGTCGACCTCGCAGACTGCTATGAACGATACAAAATCACCTAAGTTCGAGCAGCTTTGCGTGATACTCTTTTCGGAGCTTGATGGCTGCATCTTGCTCCGCGAGGTACTTCTTGAAATTCGCCAAGCCGTTTGGGTCACCGACCATGTGTGAGGTGAGTGCCGCCGCAGCTTTCTCACCTCGCGACTTAGAAATCACTTCCGTCTCAGCAATCTTTCCTAGCCAGTATGCTTCAGTCTTTGCTGGGTCGGTCGAGCAGCCTAGTGTTCCTACGGCAACAACACACAAGTAGACGAACGATCTGCCTCGGTGATGATCCATATCGTTAGCTCTTCGTTGATTTTGTAAGAGGACATCAAACGAAAACCCTCTTTCAAACCTAGCTCATTTTCTGCTCGATCCTCGGCGTCAATGTCACCCCAGTCGCACTGGCCATGCCTGACAAGGTAGGGTAATACGATTTGTCCGATCTTTTCCAGGGCCTTAAGGGCGCCGGGCGTCGATACGATTTGACCAAGTGGAAAGCTCATTCACTTGATAATAGTTTGGCGCCAGTTGGCGCCAAGTTACCCGATTAGATTATCTCCGCGATATTCAGTCGGATGTAAGACACAGGTATGCGAATGCCCACGTTCGGTAATGACCCACAAATCAGCCCCGGTCTTGAGCTTGTACCACGAGAAGACGCGATTGCCATCAATTAAAGACAGCTCGTTGTGGCGGGTCGATTCTGGATCAACATCACCCCAATCATGTGAGAGGTGACGTTCGATATAAGAGTATGCCGACTCCCCTGACTTTCGCAGGGCTCGCTTAGCTCTTGGCAGCGTGATTATTCGACCAATTGGGAAGCTCATTCCTCCGATTGTACTAGATCAACGGTTGGCGCCAATCGTTTCACTCAGCAGTAGCCACTTCGCCGCCTGCTCGCGTCGCCAGCTTCGGCAAAATCTCCGCCGCCCCATACGTGATGAACCGCACCGATCCATCAGCCATCGCGAAATTCGCTCCGCCCGGATGCGGCGACCAGTAGTGCAGCGTCGCGCACATGTCACGAATCTTGCCTGGGCTAAAGCGGTGTGGGCCGGGGCCGCAGCTTTCGAGGTAGCTCGCGCCGTCGTTGAATTCGGCTGCGCCGAGCAGGGAGTCGGGTGAGCCCTCGCCGTTTTGGCCAAATCCGGCGTACCACCAGCCGTACCAGAAATCGGTACTCGGCGGGCGCTCGCCGAAGAGTAGGGTGTT
>JBKJSI010000048.1:0-7970 GCA_046595915.1 Pirellulaceae bacterium | reverse complement strand
GGAAGCCGTACGTCGAGACGAACTCTTGTTTTTATTTGCCAGAAAATTCTGTGCAATTTCCAGCATGCCATTTGCTGCGGGCCATGACAGTGGCCCGCACCGTTTCCGAGACGAATTGATTTCGCTCGCTGAGAACGCTCCATGAAATGCGTAGCGTTGATACTCAGCTGGCTGTTGCTCATGACTTCGAGCGCATTCGCTGCGCAAGAATCTCCGCAGAATCAGAACGTACCGCTCGTGGGTGATTTACGGCTCGAAGCGGATCGCGTGGCGATTGATAAAGAGTTTTTGGCCGAACTCCAAAAGTTGGCGGCGAAGTGTGATGAATTAAAATTGCTCGCCGAGGCGGAGGTAACGCGGAAGTGGTACATCCCGAGACGATATCAAGTTCAGTACCATTTTATGCCGGATTTTTTTGCTCGTGATTTACGAGAGAAACGGCTGCCGAGTGCGCCGGGGAAGATGGCTCCCGAAAATGGGCGGCTGTGGTGGAATCGATTTTTGGTGATGCGACAAAATCAGGGCAAGAGACTGTTTGAGCTTGCGAAGAAGCGGTATGAGGCGGGGCGGTTGCAAGAATCGTTTGCGCTGCTTCATGAAGTGCTGCATGAGGATGTGGACCATGCGGAAGCGCGTCGGATGCTGGGGTATACGGGGAAGGCAGGGGCCTGGTCTCCGGTGGAGCGAACGCCGAAATATTCCAATACCGCCAAGATCGATACGACTTTCAACTGGGCGCCGAATCGGCATGGAATTGTCGATAGCGCGCACTTTCGGCTGCGCACGAATGCCGACGCGAAGGCAGCGATTGAGGCGGCGACTTATTTGGAAGAGTGCCACGATGTGTGGCGGATTATCTATTCAGGATTCTGGCTTGATCCGAAAGATTTCAAGACTTGTTGGGAAGGTGGGCCGGCTCCCCAGGCGGCGAGAAGTAAAGAGAAGCTTGAGGTGATTCTTTTCGCCTCGCGCGAGGAATATGTTTCGCAGCTGGAGCCTTTTGAAAAGAATATTGCGCAGAGCCTGGGATATTATGCGCCGGGGCGGAAGACTTCTTTTTTCTATCTGGAGGATGGCAACGCCGAAGTGAAGGTGAACTGGGCGCATGAGGTTTCGCATCAGCTCTTTAGCGCCTATTCGCGCAATCCGCCGGGGCTGACGAAGAACGCGAATTTCTGGGTAATTGAAGGCGCGGCGATGTATATGGAATCGCTGGTGAGCCGAGAGGGATATTGGACGAGCGGCGGCTTTGAATCGCAGCGTCTGCAAGATGCGCGGTATCGGCAACGGAACATGAAAGAGCATGCGACGCTGCGGGAGCTTTTACCGCTGGGGCAAGAACCATTTCAACGCGATCCGCGGATTCGGCAGCTTTACACGGCCGGGGCAGGGTATACGCACTTTTTTCTGGATGGCGAAATGGGGAAGCATCGCGACGGCTTTTTGCGATTTTTACGGCAGATTTATGATGAGCAGGATACGGCGGATTTGTTGGAAAAAGAGCTTGGGGTTTCGGCGGCGAGTATAGATGAGGCATATCCGACGTTTCTCGATGTGACCGATGCTGATTTACAAGCACTAAACGATTTGAATGTGAAACGACTGGTGCTGGGGCGGACGAGTGTTACTAAGGAAGGGCTCTCATCTCTGCGGGATATGAAAAAACTTCGCAGGCTCGATTTGACGGATCTAAAGATTGAGAATGATGATGGACTCTCATTTCTTGCGGCCGATTGTGATCTTTCGGAACTGAGTTTATTTGGTGTGAAGGTGACGAGCGGTTGTGGAGAGCGGCTGGCGGAGATGAAATCGCTGAAGGAGCTGAATCTCGCGCGAACGCTCGTGGATGATCAAGTGATGGCTTCGCTTGCCAAATTGCCGGCGCTCGAAACGCTCTCATTGAGCGAGACGGCGATCACGGATGCGGCGGAGGTAGATATCCTTCAGATGAAGCGACTGAAGGAACTTGATGTAGCTTCCACAAAGATCACGCCTCCATGTGCTGAACGAATCAAGAAAACTCGGCCCGGGCTGACTATCTCTCCTTAAGTGAAAGCGATTGAAATGCGACCTTGGATCCTCTCGGAAGTGAACTATGACTATGTGAAGAAGAACCCTTATGAGGTCGCGGTGCTGCCGATGGGGGCGACGGAGCCGCATAATTTGCATCTACCTTATGGCACTGACATGATCGAAGGGACGACGGTTGGGGAGCGGGCTTGCGAAGTGGCTCACAAGCAGGGGGCGAAGGTCGTGCTGTTGCCGACGATGGCTTATGGCACGGAAACGAACATGAAAGAGTTTCCGCTGGCGATGAATCTTTATCCGACGACGATTTTTCAGATCGTTTCGGATCTAGTCGAGTCGCTGGTGCGAAGTGGGATTCGCAAGGTGGTGCTGATCAATAGCCACGGCGGAAATGATCTGAAGCCGCTGTTGCGGGAGCTTAATGGGCGGACGCCGGCGCAGATTTTTCTTTGCAACTGGTATTTGATGGTCACGGATGTGCAGAAGGAAGTTTTAAAACATCCCGATGACCATGCGGGCGAGATGGAGACGAGCTTTTTGCTGAGCGTGGCGCCACATCTGGTTGGCAAGACGGCGGAAGGGAAGCTCAATGCGGATGATGGGGCGGTAGCGAAGTCGCGATTTGACGCGGTGAATCGCGGGTGGGTTTCGATTACGCGGCCTTGGCATTTATTGACGACGAATTCGGGGTCGGGGTATCCGCACGAAGCGACGGCCGAGAAGGGGGAAAAGATCATCGCCAGAACGGCGGAGCGGCTGGGGGCGTTTCTGGTTGAGCTCAGTAACGCCAAGGTTGATGAGAAGTTTCCGTTTTAGGGCATAGACGATCTATGCCCGGCTGCGATAGGAGCCCTCACTTAATCGTAAGACGAGTCATCAAGCGAGTCGAGAGAAATCGGCTGTTCGGCGATGCGGCCTAGTTCGTTGGCGCTGCGGCGTTGGCCGACGCTGTGCCAGGGGCCGACTTCTTTGAGTTCAGGCATGATTTCGCAGAGTTGCTCGACGAGCATCTTGGCGAGGCGTTTAATGGCCATGTTGCCGGCGGCGCGTTCATCGAGCGCGGCGGCGGTTTTCATGAGGCGAACCAGGCGAGCTCGCTCGAGGACGGGCCGCGACAGGGCCGAATCGGTTTCGACGAGCAGGTCGGAGATGGGCACTTCGAGCGCTTCTTGCCAACGGTAGATATCGGTGAGCTTGAGGTCGGCGGAGGATTCCTCTTCATTGCGAACTTGGCGCATCTCGACACCCATGCGGCGAGCCGCGCTTCGTACGGAGACGCCTTGTTCATCGCGAACTTCGCGAATGCGGTGGAGCCGCTTCGGTTGCTTCCACTTCCCTTTGTCTTTGCCCTCTTTGGGCGCTGACGGGGTGCCGTTGGTGGGGGCTGCTGGTGGGCCGACCATAAAGAGGTCGTTCCCCAGATCCATGGAACTGTCGCTCGAACTCAAATGAAATGACATCGAAGACATAACTGCTTCTCCTGTTCCCTGTCCACCGCGCGATTTCCAGTAGCATGAAATTGCGTGTGAAGATTAGCCGCAAGGAATCGTAAATTCTCCGCGAAACTCCGCTTCCGAAACCCTCGGGAAAACCAACTGACATCGGTTTGGTTTTGTTTCTGAAGCCACTTTCCGCAGTCGTTGTGATTGCGTTCAATCTTGCTGGAGATGTGTTCTACTGAAGCAAGTTTGAAGAAATGAATGGGCTCTGAACTGAACCATCAACCGATTTCAGATTTGACCGTTTTCTCCGGACCGTTTCGGAACATGTACTCCTGGGAACACTCCGCTCGCTTTTGTCGAGCACTGTTTGAACAGAGCCCAGCGGTTCCCTGCGAGAGGAACAAGGCGGCAACGGCCGGTCACCGCCGCAAGTAGTGTAGCGCTCCCGCTGGCCAAATACAATCACTTCTTTGGGGCTGAGTTTCTGACGGAACTCGTTAATTAACAAGGAGTTGCATCGCAATCATTGCCACTAAAAAAGTGCATTGAAATGCTACACTCGCGACGTTGTAGCAACTCGCCATTGCCCTCTAACAATCATCATCAACTTTGCGATGTATCAAAACGCATCAGAGAAGACGAAACGTCGCGGCCGTATTATTACTCAATTGTAATCTATTGCAAGACATACCGGCGAGCAAGATTGGTGCAGTTTTGCTTTTACTTATTTAAAAGTACCGCCATAGAAGTCGTATTGCTGCTCCGCTTACCACTCGCCGCCAACGTGCATAAGATGCGGGGCTTCATTGGCCCAATTTCAAGCCTCCATTTGGATTGCTGACCTGGTTTCATGCAAAGCACGAATCAGAATTCGACCGCCTTATTGCCGCATTTGGTTGTGGCCGATGCGGTTGTCATTGGCGTTTTTAGCGAGGGGCCGCTGACTGCAGCGTCGCTTGCGATCGATCAAGCCACCGGCGGCGCGGTTTCTAAACTGCGTGAACGGGGGGAATTCGCGGCGAAAGTGGCAGAGATTTTGCCGCTCCATTCGCCGGGCGGGGTTCAAGCGGGATTGGTTCTCTTGGTGGGGCTGGGTAAGCCGAGTGAATGGTCGATCACAGGCGCCCATCGCGTTGCCGGCGCTGCGGCCAAGTGGCTCGCTTCGAAGCCGCGTAAGACCGCTGCTTTTTATCTTGCGGAGGGACAAAGCCCGGAATTTGCCGAGACGATGATCGCCAGCGCGATGGTGGGCGGGGTTGGTCAGGATCTCTATCGGGCGCAGCGCAATCGCCACGCTTTGGAGCAGATGCTTTGGTACGGCGTTGCGACCGAGACGCTGGCTCGCGGGAAAATCCTTGGTGATGCCTGTAATCTGACTCGGCTTCTCGTCAACGAACCGCCCAATTTGATGTATCCGGAGTTACTGGCGGCTCAGGCGAAGCGCGTGGCGACGGATTGCGGACTTGGCTGTGAGATTTGGGATGAGGCTCGCCTTGAAAAGGAGAAATGCGGTTCGCTGTTGGCCGTCGCGAAGGGGTCTTCGAATCCGCCGCGATTGGTCATTCTCAATTATCAAGGCGCGAGCAAAGGTGCGCTGACGCTTGCCCTTGTGGGGAAGGGCGTTACCTTCGATTCGGGCGGGCTTTCGCTCAAGCCGACGGAGGGCATGACCACCATGAAGTGCGACATGGCCGGCGCGGCCACCGTACTGGGGGCGATGCAAGCGATTGCGCTGCTCAAGCTGCCGGTTAATGTCATGGGTTTTATGGGCATTGTTGAAAATATGCTCAGCGGAGACTGCTTCAAGCTCGGCGACGTTCTGACGGCTCGGTCGGGCAAGACGATTGAAGTACTTAATACCGATGCTGAAGGCCGGCTGGTGCTTGCGGATGTGCTTGATGTGGCCAAGGAGCGTGGTGCGGCGAAGATTATTGACTTGGCGACGCTTACTGGCGCTTGCGTGGTGGCGCTCGGCATTGATGTCGCAGGCGTGATGTCGAATTCCGAGGAGTGGAGCGGCCAGGTACTTGCCGCCGCGAAAGCGACTGGCGAACTTGCGTGGCCGCTGCCGATGTTCCGAGAGTTTGACGAGCATATTCAGAGCGAAATCGCGGACATCAAAAACGTGGGCAATGGACGCTGGGGCGGGGCGATCACGGCGGCGAAATTCCTAGAAGCCTTCGTTGGTGACACACCTTGGGTGCATGTCGATATTGCTGGGCCGGCGTTTGCCGATAAGCCGCGCGCGTGGATCGATGGAGGCGCGTCAGGATATTTTGTACGCACGCTCGTAGAACTTTGTCGCAAGCTGGGCTCGTAATTTTGTCAGAGAGGTAGACCGAATGCCTTGGATTAGTCATGCCGCTGATAGCATCTCGCGCGAAGAAATCACGCGACTGATTGACGCCACGCTAGTGGAAGCAAAGAACCGGCTTTCGCGGTCGCCGAAGCGCGTGCTTTTGTTGCCGCCTGACATTACGCGGATGCATTCTGGCTCGGGTTGGATTACCGAGTGTTTTTATGAACGTCTCTCGGCAACCGCCGATGTGCATGTGATTCCAACGCTGGGGCAGCATGAGCCGCACACGCGCGAGCAGAATCGCACGATGTTCGGCGCGATTCCGCATGAGCGGATTCATGCGCACGATTGGCGACATGGCTGCGTGCAGATTGGCGAAGTTCCGGCGAGTGTTGTGAACGAGGAAACCGGCGGAGTTGCTGACTGGGCGTTTCCCATCGTTCTCAACAAAATGCTGATGACCGAGCCTTGGGACTTGGTGATCAATATCGGCCATGTCGTGCCGCATGAAGTGCTGGGCTTTGCGAATCACAATAAGAACTATTTTATAGGCTTGGGTGGGAAGGATTTGATTTGTGCGTCGCATCTCGCGGCGGCTTGCTGTGGCATTGAGAACAATCTGGGCAATTTGCTGACGCCGGTACGGAAGTGCTTTAACTATGCCGAAGACAAATTCCTTTCGAAGCTGCCCGATTTTTATGTGCAGGTGGTGATGGCTCGCAACTCGGCGGGCAATCTGGTTCACACCGGCTACTTCGCGGGCGACGATTTGGAGACTTATTTACAAGCGGCACGGCAATCGCGGACGCAGAATATCAAGGTGCTGGATGAACCGCTCAAGAAAGTCGTTTGTGTGATGCAGGGGGATGAGTTTTTTAGCACTTGGGTGGCGAATAAGGCGGTCTATCGGACGCGGATGGCGATTGCGGATGGTGGCGAGTTACTAATCCTTGCGCCGGGGCTCAAGCGGTTTGGTGAGCAGGCGGATGTCGATGCGCTGATTCGCCGACATGGATACTGTGGAACGCCGCGCGTGATGGAGCTGTATCAATCGCAGGCGGAAATGAAGGACTTGGCGCATGCGACGGCGCATTTGATTCATGGCTCGTCGGAGGGGCGGTTTAAGATTCGCTATGCGCCGGGTCATTTGGCGAAGGCGGATATCGAAGGTGTGAATTTTGAGTTCGCGGACCTCGCGGAAATGCTGGGGCGATATCCAGTCGATAAGTTGCAAGAGGGTTTTCATGAGATCGGCGGGGAGCAGATTTACTTCATTCCCACTCCCTCGGCGGGACTTTGGGCGACGCGCGAGAAATTGATGAATCGGCAAACCGGATTCGCAGAAAGCTAGAAGACTCCAAAGGATCAAATTGCCAAGTGACCAAGCGGTGCATCGAACTTCGCGGCGTCGAGGTGCATAACCTCAAGCAAATCGATCTCGATTTGCCGCATCGTCATTTGACGGTGCTCTGCGGAGTCAGTGGCAGCGGCAAGACGAGCCTGGCGATTGACACGCTTTATGCCGAGGGGCAGCGGCGGTTCATTGAGAGTTTTTCGGCTTATACGCGGCAATTCTTGCAGCGATTGGAGCGCCCGGCCTGTGAGCGAATTGATGGATTGCCGCCGGCGCTGGCGGTGCTGCGGAGTGACCCTTCGCGGAGCGGGCGAGCGACGGTAGGCACGGTCACCGAGACGCTCGATTACTTGCGGCTGCTTTACTCGCGGATTGGCGAGGTGATTTGTCCCGTTTGCAATCGCGAAGTGAAAGCCTTTCCGCCAGATGCGATTGCGAATTGGGTTTTAGGATTGCCGGCTGAGCGACGGCTGGTGATGGGGTTTTGGAAGGTGCGCGCAAAGGGTGAGACTTCGCAGGAGATGATGGCGTCGCTGCGCGAACTGGGACTAGCGCGAATTGTTCATGATGGCGTTACTAAGAACATCGCCGAGTTTGAGCCGCCGACGGAGATCGATCGACTGCTCGTGATCGTGGATCGATTGAAGACCGGGACATTAACCGCCGCGCGGGTTCGTGAATCGGCCGAGACGGCCTATAAGCTTGGCGATGGCTCGTTGTGGATTGGTGTTGAGCATTCTTCGGAGGCAAGCTCGACGTCTTCGATTCAAGTCATTGATGGCCAGTCGTTTGGCTCGCAAGAATTTACGCGGGATCGACGCTGCACGACTTGCGGAACCGTTTATCC
>JBKJSI010000789.1:0-3876 GCA_046595915.1 Pirellulaceae bacterium | reverse complement strand
GGTCGTCGTCAGGCGCAGCCGCCAACGTCGGATTGCTTTCTCCCATTGGCGCTCGACCTGTGGATCCGCTGCCAGCTCATAAAAGCTGTGTCTGGCGAGGCTACTTTGCAGGCGGCGCAATTGGCGGCTAGGGGCGCCCCGTAATCCCGGTGCATAGGAATTGATCCAGTTGGTCGCGGCGACCCTAGCGCGGGAGATCGGATCGGGTTGCTTATGAGCACCGACCAGACGCCGATCGAAATCCTGCCACGCCTCCTCGTGAATCGCGATCACTAGTTCCCTGTTCCGCATGCTGAGCTCAAACCCGAGGAGCACCGTCGACTGCGCCCGTAGATCGACAATTTGCCCTAACCCCGAGGTGGCCTCGCGGCTTCCCTTCAGCGCGAAACCCGCGCTTGAGAGGAGTTCTTCCGCTCGCTGGTGCAACTGACGGACTTCCGCCTCGCCACGACCGACGAAAGCGATGTTGTCGGCGTACCGAAGCCAGTTACTCCCCAGCCCTAGCGCGTTGAGGGGCGCATCATGCGCCGCATGTAGGATCCCATTTAGAGCGAGCGGACTTAAGGGGTCACCTTGGCCAATTCCGACGGGCTCCCCAGGCGTCTTCGGCAGGATTTTTCCTAAGAGCTCCTGCAAGGGGGCCGGCGCCCCCAGCTGCCTGAAAAAATCGAGTGCCTGCGCGATAGGCACATTGTCGTAGGCATTGGCGATGTCATCGTGCACCAGCGTGGTGTATTGGTGGGTTCGGACCCTCCGGGCGAGGTCCGCTAAAAAAGTCTGAACGGAGCGCTCGCGTCGGAAACCATGGCTCCCGTCGCCGAAGGACCGTTCGGCGAGGAGGCTTAACGGTTCAAGGATGGCTCGGCTGACAACTCGATCCACGATCGGTCGCAGCGAAAGCGTGCGATGGCCAGAACCGTGGTTTTTACGGATGCGAATGATTCTCGGCGGACCGGGAGAATAGCGCGCCTCCAGGATTTCATCCTGGACTTGCCGATAGATAGCGGCCACCTCACTGGCGCCCGCATCTTGGTAGGACATCCCATCGAGGCCCGGTGCATTACCTTGGTGTTTTGCGGCGTGCCGATGGGCGCGCCGTAGGTTTGTGACGTCCACGATCCGGTTGAGTTCGAGGGATTGATCCTGGGGTCTACCCGATCGAGGGTTGGCGGCCCCGTCAGGGGACAAGTATTCGTAGTACATTACCCCTCATCGCCAAATGGTGTGAATATAGCCCCTTGTCTTCCGTAGGTTCGACGCCGTTCACTTGCCGCGTATCGGAAGTCCGCATCGCCGTGATCGACAATCTCGACAACCGGCAATCGAGGTTGGCTTGGATCGACCGAGTTAGCATGGATTTGGCAGGTGACAGGCAAGCCGTGGGCGACAACGAGTCCGCCGATGTGCCGACTAGGAATGCCCGCGTATTCCGTGAGCGTCGCGATGCTCACTCGCGTAGGTGGCGGCGAAGACGGTGTCCAGCGGCGATTTTCCAACTCGAATCGCTGGGTTGCGTCCAACCCATGGTGTGTGTAGTTTTGCGACCTGCGCACTGACGCAGTCGGAATGAGCCTGAGTAGTTGTAATACATGCTCGATCGTTTCGACCACCACGACGATACAGCCGGGGTTTTGCTGTTGAATTAGCCGACGCTCCAGTTGTTCACAGCACTCCTGAATGAGCTGGTTACGATCGCGGTTCCGCCACAGCAGTCGGCGTTTCTTTGCTAACCGCGTACCCCCGTCGATCCGATGCCCGCGAAAGTTGTAGCGCCTGGTCAAGATCTCCAAGGGGCGAGGTAGCAGTGGATCGCCAATGCTGATGGCGCGACAAGAAAACATTGCATTGACTCGACGTTCATCATAGGGCGCCAGACCGCGACTGACCTCCAACAGGCCAACCAACCGCGAGCGAGGGCACCGCTCTACTATGAGCCTGCGGATATTGGGGCGCAGCGCGGCGACCGGGTCCGGCACCAGGATGAAATCACTGTGGTAACAATGGTGAGGATCAAGCTGGGTGGGGAGGCCGATTTGGATCTGTGGCGGCTGTTCCACTCCGAACTGGCGACCGGCAAGCAACCGTTGGGGGCAGTGGGCATCAAAGGCGACGTTGCATTCGCGGCTCTGCCGTTTGGTGGTCGCGACGACAGAAATACTAGCTTCGGGGAACGCGTCGGCAATCTGCGTGAGCAGCCTGGGGACTGGAAACCTGGCCTGGGTATACCACAGCTGGACGCCCAAGACCGTGTCGTCGCGAGCTAGTTTCTGGACCGCCTCAGGCTCGTTTCGGTAGAGTTCTGCGGCTTCTTCGATATCGACCTGTCGAGTGGAACGGGCCGCTACCCTAGTCTCACCCATCCCAGCAAGCCGCCTGAACTCGATGAGCGTTACGAGTTCGCCGATCGGAATGTGATACCAGCCGCGGGCTCCCAGTGGATAGAGTTCCATCGTGCGTTTAACGGACCGGCCCTCTTGACGAATCCAGCGGTCGCAGGACAGAGGAAAACCAGGCGGGATCTCCTCGGCCGGCACGCACATCAAGCGACTGTCACCGAGGCAATGAAAGGTGGTCATGGAACTTCGCTTTCGCAGAGCAAGCATTGGGCATCAGAATTATAAATGATCCGTCTCTGACACGCTCATAGTTACTCTAAAAAATGAGCGGATGCCCGGGCGAGAAAGAACCTGAAAGTCCTGTTCCTTCGGACGCTCTGAAGTACTTCCAACGGTAGATGGTGGCAGCTTAACTCCAGGAAAGCGTGCTGAGGCCTCGCCGACCTTGACCTTCTAGCGAGACATGCAATGTCATCGATCGTCGCCCCAATTCGGCTTGCGGCCACGTGTTGTCGGTGATTTACCTCAAGCGACCTGCATCTTCGACTGCGGGGAAGTGGTGTCGGCTCAGCGCGATGTGGTGTGATTGTCGCCCCCTGCTCACCGGCGCAATTGCAACTCGTTGTTGCATGATCGACGCCGAGGATGCTGGACGCCCTGCACTTCGTTCGTCGCAAGACGACAGCGATCAAATCGTCATTTTCTCCACTCAGGGTCTCGTGCGGGCCGGCGCGAGTAGCCACTGATGTTGCGTGAATTCCATCGCATGGCTTACTGGACAGGTTGGACAGGTTTGGGGGCCCACAGCGAGCTCGGTACCCTAATGATCTCACTCCTATCCACCCACTTTTTTTTGTTGCGCGAACAAACATTTCTATAAAAAACTTGTCCAATCTGTCCCGAAGCCACTTAAGTTATGAATTGATAACGCCTTACACTGGACACAAGCCGAGAGAGACACCTGTCCAACCTTTCCAGCCTCTCCACCATGGGGTGCTACACAGGGGCAACATGGTACAAGCCCGTCGTGCCCGGCGCTGGCGGCGATCCTTGCAGGCTCCTCCCGGGTACTCAGTCAAATGGGAAAGTGATTTCCGCCCGCCGAGACGAATGCCGCCTACAAGCTCTTGTCTCCGAGATGCATCATCATCCGCCAGAGCGGTTCAAGCCTGTTTTCCACCGCAGGTCGTCCGCGCCATCGACCTGTGTAACTGGCATACGCAAACCACAACTCAATTCCACGCTGCTTTCGACTTGCTCAAGAAGCCCCAACGCCTCGCGAGCTGTCCGCAGCTTGACCGATGATGCTCCTTACCGGTGGAGAGCCGTGCTGGTGCGCCAGCGGTATGGTTCAGAACTACCGCTTGGATTGCGACCCAATGACCGGCAGGCTGGCGGCGGTATGGACGTCAAGTTCGGTCCTGCCCACCTTGTCGATGATCGCGATTTTCCGCCATGCAAAGCGATTGAAACAGAGCTGGTGGCGGCGCTTCGCCTGGCATTCTGACGACACAAACGTGACCGTTAATGCACTTTTGCT
>JBKJSI010000773.1:0-13018 GCA_046595915.1 Pirellulaceae bacterium | reverse complement strand
CGGATTAGCTTTGGCTCGGGGCTCATTTTGGATGTAATTCGCTCACACCCTTCTCCAACTTAAACAGCCCTTCCATCTCATCCGCACTCAGCGCTTTATCAAACACCGAAAAATCATCCATCTCACCGATATACAACAGCCCAAGCATTAGTCCGACCTTCTCTTCGTCCCATGTAAACTTCTGCGGGCCTTTGCGGGAGCCTTGGGATTTGCCGTCGAGATAGAGCGTGGCTTCCGCGTCGGCTTTGTCGGTGTTGAAGTGGGAGAAGGTAAACGCGACATGCGTCCAGCGATCGTTCTTGAAGGGTGGCTTTTCGACGACCACCATGGGTCGATCCTTCGCTACGATGTTGTCCCACTCGGTTGCTTTGGGGTTCCAGGTTTTGAGATCGGGAAAGACGCCAAGCCGGAAATGGCGTGGTTGTTCATCTTTTGAGAAGTCGACGAAGAGGGCCGAGTCGTCCCATTTTTTGTCGGTGATTTGGAGTGGGTCGGCGAAGCCGGGTTTGAGATCGGTCTCCGGCGTCAGCTTGAGCCAGACCGAGACCGTGCCCGACCAATCCTCTTTCTTGTAGGCCATGTTCTTGCCGCCGCGATAGAGCAGTGCCGTTTGGGCATTGGTTCCGAAGAGTAGCGAGCCGCCATATTTGCCTACGCCGGCTTTGATCTTCACATCTTCGCGCAGATTTCCTGGCTGAGGGTTCTTTTGCTCGAAGTTTTCGGCGGTGAACATTCGCTTGTCGCCGTCGGCAAACGTTGCGTCGACGCTCTCATCGAACGGGGCGTGGAAGACGAGTGCTTTTTTGAGGGTTTCTTTCACATCAAGTTTGGCGCCGCTTTTACTGTCGTCTGGGGCGACGGTTGAATCGGGTCGATTGAATGCTCGCTCGACTTTGTCATTCACATCCACCGACACCGGCGTATCGCGCCACAGCCAGCGCATCATGTCCGGAAAAATCGCGCCGCCATGTTTTTGGCTGTGCTGGCCGATGCCCCAGACGTTGTTGACGTCGTAGCCCTTTTCCTTCATCGCGGCGTGCAGGCGCACGTTCTGCTTGAACCAGTCCCAGGTTTCGTCATAGGCGCCGCCGCGGCGCTGGCCGCGATTGTCGTTGCGCCCGTCTTGGAAGAAGACGCGGATTGGCTTCTTTTCGGCGTCTTTGACGATGTCGGCATATTTGTGCCCGCCGCGAATGTTCGTGAAGCTGCCAATCAAACTGAGAACTTTGCGGAACTGGTCGGGCTTTTCCCAGGCGACGGTGAAGGCCGCGATGGCGCCGCTGCTTGCTCCGCCTATGCCGCGCATTTCGGGATCGTCGGAGATGTTGTAGCTCTTCTTCAGCTCCGGCAAGAGTTCGTCGACGACGACGCGGGCATATTTGTCGTCGAGGGCGTTGTATTCCTGGCCGCGATTGGTCGTGCCGTCGCCCCATTGTTTTGAGTTTGGTTCTGGCTGTTCGGGTTTGCGACCCGGATTGATGAAGACCGAAATCATCACCGGCAATTCGCGGCGGTGGATCAAGTTATTGAAGACATTCGTTGCTCGCACGTCTCCTTCGGGATTCATGAAGGCGTGGCCATCTTGGAACACCATGAGCGCGGTGGGTTTTGCTTTGTCGTATTGGGCCGGGATATAGACCCAGTAGGTATGCTGCGTGCCGGGGTAGGCTTCGCTCTTGATGACGTGCGGGCCGTTGACTGTGCCTTGCGGTACATTTTCTTGGACCAGGGAATCGGGGCCGATTTTGTAGAACGCATCGGGATTGGTTTGTTGCGCTGACACAGTGGTGGCACAGGTCAGCAGCAACGCGATGACAACGAAATGGTCCCAAACACGCCGCATGGGATGCTCCTTGGAATTCGTAGAGAGTCGAATCGGGAGCGGTATCTTAGCTTGATTTTGCGGCGGCTGCTAATGCTTGGGATTCGGTTTGTATTGGGGCTCGGATTGGGGTGGCGAGTTTGGTTAGCGACGGGAGGACTCGCTTAAAAATCATGCGCAAACCGCATTCCGAAGCCGTGGATTGTTCCGTTGTTTTGCGGGGCCGCTGCGGGAGGGACGCCGGGTGCGTCGCGCACTGTCAGCACATAATTAAACTGCCATTTCACGTTGGGATTCCAAAACCAGTTCAGGCCCACGGTGACGTCCTGCACCGTGCCGCCATCTAGTCCTGAGTTGTCGAGATCTAGCTTGGCGTAGCGAACGCCGAGTTGCCATGCGCCGGGGCCAAAGTAGCGGCAGCCATCTTTTTCGCGCCAGAAGAAATTTTCATGGGGCGAGACGGGCTTGCGGCCGAAGTCGCCGCCTTTGCGATCGTATTCTCGATACTCGCCGGTAAGGAAATAGAGACTTTCGACATACCAGCCCTGAACGAAGACATCGCCATAGTTGACGTTCCCGGCGAGGTTCCTCGCATTGGTGTTGTTCGCACCGTAGTATTCGGCTTGGACCAGCAATGGGCCCAAATTCAGCGCCGCCTCGACGCCGCCCATTTGCACTTGGTCTGCGCGAAACGTGCCCGTCTCGACGAACACGGGATTGAACGCGCCGGGACCATTTCGCAGTGAACCGCGAGAACGGTAGCGGACGACTCCCTCATCTGGATCGCGGACGCTGCCCGAAAAACCAAAGTGCAACAATCGCTGCGAGCCATCTGAGTCATCAAAAAAGGGCAAGAAAGTCGCACGACCGGTTAACGCCATCTCGCCGTCGCCGATGCCATAGGCGAACACATTCTGCGTGTTCTTAAAAAGTCCACCTTGCCAAGTCACATTTTGCGCTTCGTTGCTGTTGTACATCATGATGCCCGGCGTGAAGCCGTTGTTGAACGGACCGAAGAATGCATCTTGCAAGAAAGAACGTTCCATGAAATCGAGGTAGCGGCTGCTCGCCAAATGCTCGAGGCCCATCGGCTCCTTCATATTGCCGAAGCGCACGTTGCCGATGAAGGGCAGTTCTTTCACGCCCCACCAAAGGTCGGTGGGCGCCGAGACGTTGATCACATTGGGATTACCCAGATTGCCAACAAATTGCGAGGCTGGCTGGAGGCCCACATTGTCGTTGACGTTGTTGACGAAATCGTATTCCGCCGCGAAGTCATAGACCTCATAAAACACGCCATCAATGCGAAGGCGCGCGCGGCGAAAATTGACCGCATCGGCGTCTCCCACACCGCCCGCGCCCGTGAAGGCTGGCGAGTCGCTGAACCAGACCGAATCGACTTGAGTTCGTCCGCCGATGTGTACTTTAAAGGCCTTATCCGCCGATTCCAGGACGAGGCCATTTTTATAGCTCGCGCCGAGTTTGAGCGGGTCTTCTTTTTTTTCTTCTTTCTTCTCTTCCTTCGGCGCTTCGCCTTCCGCTTTTTTTTCCTGTGCGAGTTCCGCTTCGGTTTCAATCAAGCGGCGTTCAAGTTCCGCTTGCCGCTCGGCTTGTTCGGCGACTTGTTGCTCCATTGCTTCGAAACGCGACTCGACAAACTCGTCTTCAGTTTGCCTTCGTGAAGGGCCGCGCGAGGAGCGTTCCGCGGATGACCTGGGCCCGCGCAAGGTCACCGGCTCTTGGGCCAACAATGCTTGCGCACTTGCGCCAACGAACAGGCACGCCGCAATGACTACTCGCTTACTTGCCTCGCCGATGCGCAACATCTTCAGCCCCCGTCTCGCCAAGGATTGATGTCACTGCTGTCGATAGCGCCGCAGGCGCACACCCCCAAGCAGTAGCTTCACAGAATCTTCAAATCGGAATCCCTTGCGCACGCGGTGAAGTCTTTTTAGTCATCAAACTCCACAATCCGCAAATCTTAACAATTGGCCTTCCGCTGGCTCGATTTCGCCCGCGATGGGCCCACTTTCCCGCCTCATTGCCCCAGTTTCCCCAAATACCTACGATGACAGGCCAGCATTCTTCTCCATCCAAGACCGCGGAGCCCGCCTCATGAAAACGTCCCTCCTCGCCTCGATCCTCGCACTTGCGATCGCCACGCCTCTCTTCGCTGAAGATGGCTTCGTCAAACTCTTCAATGGCAAAGACCTCACCGGCTGGAAGCAACTCAATGGCACAGCTAAGTACACGGTCGTCGATGGCACCATCCAAGGCGTTACTGCCGAAGGCAGCCCTAACTCGTTCCTTTGCAGCGACAAGAACTACGGCGATTTCGAACTGAAGTTTGAAGTGCTCGTAGATGACTCCCTCAATAGCGGCGTCCAAATCCGCAGCCTCAGCATGCCGGACCATGACAAGGGCCGCGTTCATGGCTACCAGTGCGAGATTTCGACCGATGGCTGCGCCGGTTTGATTTATGACGAAGCTCGCCGCGGCAAGTGGCTCAACTCCGACGACGAAGTCGCCAAGGCCAAGGCGAGCAAAGCGTTCAAGAATGGCGAGTGGAATTCGTACAAGGTCGTTTGCAAGGGCGACCATATTCAAACCTGGCTCAACGGGAAACAAATTTCCGGTTTCCATGATAAGGAAACGGCGAGCGGCTTCATCGGCCTGCAGGTTCACAGCTATGCCGGCCCCAAGCCGGCCAAAGTTCAGTGGCGCAATATTGAAATTAAGGAACTGAAGTAAATCGCTTTGCCAAACGGGCGCGGCGACAAGGAAGAGGTCATCGGTGTCAATTCCGTCACGCTGCCGCGCCATGGTTTTCGACGGACCGGGCAAGCCGCTCCGCCATGCTGAAATCCCCGTCGCCTGGCCCAAAGCGGGCGAGGCGATTGTGCAGGTGGAGCTGACGACGCTTGGAATTGACGACTTCGGCGTCATTGCTGGAAAGGAGGCAGCGCCTGCGCCGCTGATCCTGGGCCACGAAACGGTTGGAACGATTCTGGCTCTCGGCGATCCGCCGCCTCGCGAAGTTAATGGCGCCCCGCTCGAAATCGGCGACCGAATCATTTGGTCGCGATATGTCAGTTGCGGTGAGTGCTTCTATTGCCGCCGCCGATTGCCGCAAGAGTGTGAATCGCTTCGCGAATATGGCCGCACTTCACTTGGTGATCCGCCAAGGCTTTCCGGAGGTCTCGCTGAACTTGTTCATCTTTGGCCGAAAACCGCTATTTTTAAGGTTCCGAAGTCGCTACGACCAGCAATCGCCGCCGTCCCTCACCCCGGCGCCCTCGCCGCCGCCGCGATCGATGCGATTATTGCGCCCCTGACTACCGCGCTCGTTCTAAGCGAAGGTGAGGCCGCCGCCCAAATGGGTGCATTGCTGCTGTCCAAGCGCGGCGTCAAAGTCCAGTTCGATTCCGCTGAGGGCGACGCGGAATCAATCCAGGCGCTGAATCTCAAGCTGACGGATGGGCATGGAGTCGATGCCGTCATCGATTTTCGGGGTTCCACTCATTCGGTTGCTTTGGCGATCAATGCATGCCGCATTGGCGGCGCCATTTCGATAATCGGCGCCAAGCATCTCAGCGCGAGCTTCGAAGCGTCTCTAGAAAAAATCGTTCAAAAGAACCTCCGACTCACCGGCATTCACCGCTATAAGCCGGAACACCTCGCCAGTTCCCTCGAATATGTGATCAATTCAAACGCCGAAGGTGGATTCCCGTTTCCACAACACATCCCGGCACGGCGACCTTTCTCAGAAGTAAATGAAGCGATCGCGGAAGCGGAGAAGGATCATTCAGTCCGCATTGCGTTTGAGCCGGATCAAGATTGAAGCGACGGGTGAGTCGAACAAGTTACGATGCAAAAAGGCTGCGAACCAACTCATGAACCAAACCTGGAAGTTCGACGATCCACCGAACGCCATGTGCATTACCACCACCTATGTGCTGAATGGCTCACCGATCCTTCGAGTGTATCACGACTTTGACGCAACTTGGCAATTTCACGGTGATTCCGATCAGGTCGCTAGTTCAGAAGTCGCAAGTCTTGTCTGCCTTTCGACTCTTATTTACCGCGATCATTCACTCGAGGAATTGCATGATCTGCCTTATGGCTGGCGGGCGGAACGCAGCAAACCCCTGGGCCAATGGCGGCGATTCAAGAACCATCCCTTCTCCACTTTTCCCGAACATGGCTATTACTTGGAAGACGCGGTCTGGCTGTCGCAATATCTTCTAGACATTCATCCCCCTGAGGCTGAGATTCGAGAATCTCTAGAGCCTGGACAATTCGTAAAGCTGATTTTTCGCTTCGCGTCAGAAGACTCGGAGCGAGCAGACGGTGAATGCGAACGCATCTGGGTGCAAGTGATGAAAATGGACGATGACGGGAACTACACGGGAACGATCGAAAACGACCCACACCACGAAGCGGCAAAATTCAAAGATATCGTCCACTTCCATCCCCTGCACGTTGCAGATCTCTATATCGACGAATAGGAAAGTGCGCTGGCAACGGCCGACCTATAAGTATCCGTGGAAATCTGCGTTCATCCGTGGTTCCGCATTCCCTTCGTGTCTTCGCGCCTTTGTGGTGAAAATATGAACGACAAACAATCCACCGTCGCCGACCTAAAAGCCCTCTTAACCAAATTCGTCACCGCGCGTGACTGGCACCAATTCCACTCCCCCAAAAACCTCTCCATGTCCCTCGCGATCGAAGTCGCCGAACTGATGGAGCATTTTCAGTGGATCACGGTCGATGCCTCTCGCGAAATCGTTCATGACCCCGCCCACCGCGAAAACATTGCCGACGAACTAGCCGACTGCCTCTCCTACATCCTCGCCCTCGCCAACACGGCCAATATCGATCTCGCCTCCGCCCTTGAATCGAAAATGAGAAAGAACGAAGTGAAATACCCCGTCGAAAAATCTCGCGGGAACTACCACCGTCCAGATACGCAGTCTGAGCGGTAAACGCGGGATTTCTTTGCAGGCCTAACCGCCCGTCGCAATTTTCAGTGCAATTTCACAAGCCAACCGAAATTGCTTCAAATCCAGCGTCTCCGTAACCATATGCGGATTCATCTGCCCCGCCCCCATCGTCACCGTGGGGATGCCATGTGCGCTCGTCCAATTCGCATCGAGCCCGCCATTGGAAATCGCCCGAATCGTCTCGAGTCCCAGCGACTGAATCACCTTCTCCGCTTCCAAAATCACCGGCGAATCATCCGCGAGCTTAAACGCCTCATAATCCAGTCGCCCCTTAATCTCGACACTCCCGCAGGCGCCCGAAGAATTGCGAACCGTCGCCGCCGCCCGAGTAAACGCCGCTTCAAATTCCTGCACGATCTTCTCGCGAAAATCCTTGTCATGACTGCGGGCCTCCGCGCGAAGCGTCACGCGATCGGTCACCACATTCGTCGCATCGCCGCCCGAGATCACACCAATGTTGCTCGTGCCATGCTGTCCATTCTTATGCACGGCTCCGTGCCAAGACCGATGCTGCAAATCGGCAATTGCGACGCCGGCAATCGCAATCGCACTCACCCCCCACTCAGGCGCAACCCCCGCATGACTCGCAATCCCATGCACGTCAATCGTCATCCGATACCCGCCCGTCGCCCCAATCGTCATCTTCGAAGCCGGCCCCCCATCCCAGTTGAACGCCATCACCGGATTGGCAAGAAACTTCTTGTCGACATACCGCGAACCATTGAGCCCAACTTCTTCCTGAGCAAACCAGCAAAAAGTCAGCGGCCCATGCGGCAGCTTGCGCGCCAAAATTTCGCGAGCAGTAGTGAGCAGCACCGCGCAGCCCGTGCGATTGTCGGCGCCGAGTCCCGTATCAGCCTTCGAGCTACGAACAAATTCCCCTTCGCGCTGCGGCTTGCAGCCCACACAAATCGGCACCGTATCCAGATGCGCCATCAGCATCCGCCGAGGCCCAGGAATCGTCCCTGGCAAATCAAGCACCAAGTTGCCGCATGCCCCGCCCGCCAGCGGCGATTTCTTAAACACCTCATCCGACCGAATCTGCGATGGCTTCGCGCCAGCAGCTATCAGATGCTTGCGGATCGCCTCCGAAATCCCCTTCTCCTCGCCACTCTTACCCGGAATCGCCATCAGCCCTAAAACGAGCTTAATCGCCCGATCAAGATCAGGCCCACCTTCCACTTTGATGATCTCGGGCTTGCTTGCCTTCTTAGCAGGCTTCACTTTGACAGGCGCAGATTTCTTAGTAGCCATAGCTGCTTGATACTACGATGAAATGAATGAGACGAATGAAAGTCCGAGCATTGTAGCGACCCATTTCGCATTGCGAACACTACCGCGCATCAAACATTGATCCGCGTAACGTGAACCCCCGCCTGCCGATCCGGATGAACCAAAATCGCCCCAACCTCCGAATGCAATTCACAGTATCCCCGCGTCCCCTCTTCTCCCAAAACAAAAAACGCCGTCGCCAAAGCATCCGCCGTTGCAGCACTCGGCGCAATGCAAGTCGCCGAAAGCAAATGATCCACCGGCTGCCCGGTCCGAGGATCAATCAAATGCCCATACCGCTTCCCACGATAAAAAAAATGCTGCTTCGCAGTCCCCGAAGTTCCCACCGCTTGATTCTTCAGCTCAAGTTGGAGCAAAACTTCCTCAACTCGCTCCGGATGCGAAATCGAAATGTTCCAACCCGCCTGAGCACCATCGCGCTGCCCGCGCGCTAACACACTCGACTGCCCGCCATGCAACACAAAATCCCGCAGCCCATTCTGCGAAAGAAAATCAGCGCACTGGTCCAGCGCATAACCTTTGCCAATCGCCCCCAGATTAATCTCCATTCCCTCGCGCAGAAATCGAACCGACTTATGCTCGGCGTTCAGCTCCAATTGACGATAGCCAATCTTCGACATCGCCTCACGAAGTTCATCATCACCAGGCACCCGCCCCTCGCGCCGAAAAAACCCCCAAGCCTTCACCAGCGGCCCCGAAGTAATATCGAAAGCCCCATCGGTCTGTTCAGAAAGCAACCGAGCATCAGCCAGCAAATCAAAGAGCTTGACCTCAACACGAATCGCCCCCAGCCCCGCACAATCATTGATCCGCGTCACTTCACTAAGCGGTCGATAAACGCTGAGCTGATCCTCCAGCTTGGCAATGATCTCCAGCCCAGCCAGCGCCGTATCCGCAAGATTCGGCGACTCATCGTAAGGCAAAAAAATCTGAAACTCACAAGCCATCGCCGAACGCGAGTAATGCATCAGCAGCTGTTCACGTTTCGCCGCCGTAATTTGGCTCGCCGTCGGAACCGGCTTCTCCGCCACACGATCCCGCGCCAGCCCATCTACGAGCTCCTCCACCGCATCGGCAGCAGACTTCCCCTTCAAAAACGCCCGCCGCGAAGAGATCCGTTTTGCCGCCAATTTCTGACACTCCCAGAGACTTTACGTCATGGTATCTTAGAAGAGCAGACTGAGAGTCGCCATCACAACCCGCTGCGTAAGCGAGGGATTGCGGTCGACCTCCTCACATACGCTTCAGGCCAAGATTAGCTTCGTCAGTCGCACTTAGCCTCCCTCGAGGAACACCAAGATGCTGCGATCTATATTCAATCGATCATCACTCACCCAGCTCCTCATCATCGCGCTCCTCGCATTCCCAGCCGTCGCATCCGCCCAACAGCCAAACACCAAATCCCAAAAGCCCCCCCGCGCCGCCCCGCCAAAATGGGATAAGCAAGTCACCGACGTCATCTTCTTCAAAGACATCTTCAAAGAAGCCCTGACAGGCGCACGCCCACCCGACCTCGGCAAACCACCCGCCGCCGTCGCCGCAACTCCCACCGCCGGAAACACTCCCACAACCACCGAAGGTAGCCCGGCCACAACCAGCGGCGCTGGCTGGTCAAAACTCGTCGCCAATACAACGCTCGAAGATCAGATCAAAGCAATCAAGCAATCGCTCGATAAAGACATCACCACCCCCAGCGAATTCGCCGGCAAAGGCTACACGATCGCCCGCCGCGAGTTCTCCGCCTTGGCGGTCCTCTTCGGTGTCATCGCAGAATACGACGGCGACGTCCGCTGGAAATCTTCCGCCGCCGCCGCCCGCGATCGCTTTTCCTCCCTCGCCGGCACCGCCAAAGTCGGCAGCCAACAAGCCTATAACGCCGCCAAAGATGGCCGCGCACAACTAGAAGATTTATTAGGCGGCGGCTCCTTCGCCAAAGGAGAAGGCGAAGCCACGGCCGACTGGACCAAAGTCGCCGATCGCGGCCCCATCATGCAAAACCTCGGCCTCTCCTTCGACGAAAAACTCTCCAAGTGGGCCGGCAACGAAGCCGACTTCAAAACCAACGCCGACGCCGCCCTCGCCGAAGCTCAAATGATCTCCCTCTACGCCGTCCTCCTCAGCAAAGAAGGAATGGAAGACGCCGACGGCGACAGCTACAAAGAGTTCCTAAAAAAGCTCAAAGCAGGCGCAGAAGAAATCGCCGACGCCGCCAAAAACAACGCCCCCGACAAAGCCCGCAAAGCCGCAGGCGATATCAAGAAGTCTTGCGACGGCTGCCACGGCGAGTACCGGTAATAAGCCGCCAATCCAGTGAGGCATTACAAATGCGGCTTTCCGGTATGCGATTTTGACATTCCGGACTGCAGGCCCGGTTCTGTCAGCCCAGCCCAGAGCGGTACGCCGCGCAGGCCTGGGGAAGCTCTAAAGATGGCTCAATTAACGCGATACCAGATGCGAAAAAACTGGCTCCATGCCTCCGCGAATCCGGGTTGCAGAACTAGGGATGGGGCCGATGTGCCTTTGTCATTCAATGCATGTAGATTTGGCAGCACCACGGTTTCGACATTCAGCACGTGGATGTCATTCGATTGAATCCAAGAGTTGGCGGCGGCCAGCGCCTGATCGAGCGTTTCATAGGTCGCTGCTTTGAAAAGCCCTGGAGCGGAGACCTGAGTTGGCGCAAAGTCGCGATAGGCGATCATAAAATTCACTTCGACAAGTAGATTTCGTAATGACCGAAAAGCCATATCAAACATGGGCACTTTGGTCGGTTAACGACGACCTGTCAATTCACGCCCCGGCCTAAGTCGCGTCACAATTTGCAATCCCAGAGAACCTCCATCTATCCCAACCCAAAGCGTAAGCGAGATCCCCCGTCCCCACCGGTTAGCCGCGACGCGAGTATTCAAAAGACATTGCGGAGCGCTTCGCCACCCCCAAAACGGGCGCACGGGGACACTAGAAAACCCCCAATCCCAACCCGAAGCGTAAGCGAGGGCTCTGCGGGTGCCACTGCCTGGCTTGTCCAGCAGTGAGTGGCTCAGAACGATTCTGCGATCCGAGAAACCGCATTGAGACGAAGCGCTCGCGCTGCGGCGTAACAACCCTACGCGGCAAAATCCCCATTCCCAACCCGCTGCGTAAGCGAGGGCTCCCCCGAAGAGCACCTAGCAACAGAACCAGAAAACCGAACGCATCCCACTCCCTATTCCCCACTGCCAACTGCCTTCTCCGCCGGCCCCTCCACACCGCCTCCCGAGCGCCAACCGGGTCGTAGGTGAGTGAGTTTCAGCTGAAGTAGTCGGGGTAAGTTCTCATTGGAAAATGCACACGTCGCGCTGAATGCCTCCCGTAAACCACGGTTGTGTGTACAAAAATCGACGCCACCCGCGACATTGGGACAATCAAAAAGGACATGCTACTCTTTCAATATGAGCTGCTCGCCAAGGCGCACCGTAAATTCAAGCTCCCGTGATCTGGAGATTGCCTTTTGCTACTTGGGTTCGCCGGGCCGGTTGCCAACCAGTTTCCTTCGGGGGCGCTGCACAGATTTCAATCATAAAGAAACTTCTACCGGGACGAGGTATATATGCAGTTCTGCTACGACAACTTTAAGCGACGGCCCAGTGGATTTGTGACGCCCACGACATATTTCACCATCACTTCTTATTTGTTGGGCGTCGATGCTGCGCTGCACTCTGGTTTATTGATAGGGTACCACGAATGGCTTGTCCCTCGTGTGGGAGCATATGAGAACGTTCGATGGCCACAGTTGACTTTGGTGCTTGCCTTTCCCGAGGTGAAAGTGCCATCGATCTGTGAACATAAATTGCGAAACCCAGACAACGAAAAGCATGCCATTGACTCACTTTTTAAGTGCCTAGATGCCTTTTTTGCTGAGAGATCGATGGACAACGGCCTTCGGCATATTTTCCAACGATATCAATTGTGGCTCAGTGCTCAAGAATGGTACGAGAAGGGATGGCCAGACTATTACGTTCCAGAGGAAAACTGGTGGAAGCGAGCACCGAAAGTTACTGCATCGCCGCCAGATTTAGAGAAGATGCCGTAGGCAAGTTTCGCCGAGTTGTTCAATGATTAAATGACGACGGAACGTCATCGGGCACCCCAAGTTGGTTGTACTCAACAACCTGGGGTTTGCCAAGAAGCATCAATCCGCAGTTAACGCTCCATTCGGCCCCCACCGTCCTAAAAAATCCGCGTAAATCCGCGTCCATTCTTGGTTTACGAATCCCCCAAATCCCCTCCACGCTCTCTGCGTCTCTGCGTTTAAAAATCTGAAAATAATCCACCAAATGGCGCCACAACTCCACAATAATACCTAAAGACCGGGTACCCCAGGTTGGTTGTACTCAACAACCTGGGGTTTACCAAGAAGCATCAAATAGCAACTCGCACTAAGCCTTTGTCCGCCTCCACCTTACGCATCCCCTCCGCGCTCTCTGCGTCCTCTGCGGTAAAAAATCTGAAATGAATGCACCAAATGGCGCCACAACTCCACAATAATACCTAATGACTCAGCGCACCCCGCGCGGCCACCCTTTAGATTTGTGGAGCCCCAAAAATGCCCGCCCAAAATTACGGACCCATCCTCACCCCCTTCAAAACTATCGAGATCGAGCAAAACGCCTGGCTCTGGCCAACCCGCATCCCCCTCGCCGCCATCACCACCCTCGTCGGCTTCGGCGGCGAAGGAAAAAGTTTCTTAGCCTGCTCCATCGCCTGCACCGTCAGCCGCGGCGGAACATTTGCCGATGGCACCGTCGCGCCGCAGGGCGCCGTCGTAGTCATGGCGGGCGAAGACCTCCCCAGTAAGCTCCGCACCCGCTACGAAGCCAACGGCGCCGATCTCGACGCCCTCACCCTCCTCGAAGGCCAA
>JBKJSI010000664.1:0-3808 GCA_046595915.1 Pirellulaceae bacterium | reverse complement strand
ATCTCCACCGCCTCACGAAGAAGTCGCCGGCGAAAAAGAAGCTCGCGAGGAAGAAGAACTCGAGCGAGCCCAGCTAGAAAAACAGCGGGCCAAGAAGCCCGCCGAAAACGCCGCCCCCAAATAATCAGCAGCACTCAAGTCGAGGGTGGCACGCCCTGAAGGGTACTCCCAAAGGGGCGTGGTGAACTGCAAACCCAGTCACCGCGCTAAACAACGCCCCCAACTAATCAGCAGCACTCAAGTTGTGGGTGGCAAACTGCACGCACGATCGACGCGTTTACTTCACAACGCCATTGATCGCAGCCAGCGTCGCATCATAGTTCGGCTCCTGCGTCACTTCTGGGCAAGTCTCGGCATAAACCACTTTGCCATCGGAATCAAGAACGAACGTCCCGCGCGCCAGTAGTTTCAACTCTTCAATCAACATGCCATAAGCATTGCCAAACGAGCGGTTCTGATAATCGCTCACGGTCTTCATATTCTTGATCGACTCCGCGCCGCAAAAGCGGTTCTGCGCGAATGGCAAGTCGAGCGTGATCGTGACCGCGTTGATCTTATCGCCGAGCGTACCCACCTTCTCATTGAACTTCTTCGTTTGCAGTGCGCAGACCGCCGTATCGAGCGATGGCGCCACGCTGATCAGGGTCGGCTTCCCTTTCAAGTCCGCCAGCGAAAGCGTCTTAAGACCACCCTCAAAGTAATGGCAAGTAAAGTCAGGCGCAGCTTGCCCCACGGTCACCGCCGAGCCTGCTAGCGTCATCGGTGTCCCCTTAAAAGTCACAGCGGCGGCGCGTCCCATCTTCTTATCCCCCAAAAGGTTACCTGGTTTTCCCAAACTGCCGACCATGATTGTCGTCGGCGTCACAACCAATATGCCTTTTCAGCACACTTTCGTGCAGGGGGCCAATCTGCTTGCTTTTTAATGAGTTTTTGTTTGCTAACGCAATTTTGAGCCTTATCATCACGGGTATCTCTCTCCCACCCTAGGCGTGCCAGATCAAGATTCAAATTTGGGGCGCTGCTGCTGGCTTGCCCAGCAGTGCCGAACTTGTGATGAAGTTCACCCCATTCATGTATCATCAGTCTGGCTTGTCACTTCTTCAGGAGGCTGCAATTGATGGAGACGCTACAGCAGACCACAGGATGGCAAACCGAAGTCGAGCGCGGGCCCGATTGGCTCTTCGTGAGGCTTCATGCGCCTTCAGCGCGAGACGCGGATAATTTTCCCTCCGCGGAACAGATCTGGGATCTCATGCGTCAACACTTCGCGACGCGATTGGTCCTGGAACTCGATGATCTCCCATTAATGCGCAGCAGTCTAATCGGCCAGATCGTCATGCTACACAAACGTGTCCATTCCCAAGGCGGCATCATGCGCATCGCCGGCCTCTCTGATTCAAATCATTCAGTGCTGAAAATGATGCGACTCGACGATCGTTTCCCGCAATACAAAAATCGTTACGACGCCGTCGCTGGCAATGCCGTCGATACTCTGCGATTTAGTAAGCCGCGATAAGTGCTCGAACATTCTTCGAACGGCGTGATCTCGGGAACTCGATTCTTCGTCCATGTTGTCGCCTCACCTTGAACGCGACAACTTACGATTCAACTTGCATGGCCGCTAAGCGGCAATATTGATCTTTAAAATATGTCGATCTCTAAACGTTGAAAAGAAAATGGCAAATATCGCCATCCTTCATCACGTAGGCCTTGCCTTCGACTCGAAGCTTGCCGGCTGCTTTAATCTCCTTTTCAGTCTTATAGGTTTCCAGGTCTTCCAGCGTGTAGATCTCGCAGCGAATGAAGCCTCGTTCAAAATCGCTGTGGATCACGCCAGCCGCTTGAGGCGCTGTCGCGCCAACCGGAATCGTCCAGGCGCGAACCTCTTTTTCGCCCGCCGTAAAATAGCTCTGCAGGCCAAGCGTCTTGTAGGTAGCGCGGGCTAGCGGGCCCAAACCGGGCTCAGTGAGTCCGACCGCCTCCAGCATTTCCTTGCGATCCGCTTCCCCAAGCTCTGCAAGTTCCGCCTCGATCTTAGCGCAAATCGGCACCACATCAGCGCCATGCGCGACAGCATATTCCCGCACTTGCTTCACCAGCGGACTATTTCCCGCCAGATCATTTTCCGCGACATTGGCCACAAACAGCACTGGCTTAGCGGTCATCAGGCCGATTTCCTTCACCGCTTTCATTTCATCGGGCGTAAACTCGCAAATTCGCAGCGGCTTGCCCGTGTTGAGCCAGGTATGACACTTTTCCATCACCGCCACACGCAGTTTGGCATCCTTATCACCACTCTTTGCGGTGCGCTGAGCTTTAGGGATCGAGTTTTCGAGTGACTGAAGATCGGCCAGCATCAATTCCGTTTCGATCGTCTCAATATCATTCAGCGGATTAACGCCGCCGCCCACATGCGTGATATCGTCATCGACGAAGCACCGCACCACTTGCAAAATCGCATCCACTTCGCGGATATGGCTGAGGAACTTGTTGCCCAGCCCTTCCCCTTCACTGGCCCCCTTCACAATTCCCGCAATATCAACCAGCTTCAGCGCGGCGGGGATGACTTTCTGTGGCGGAATGTAACGAGTGATCCGTTCCAGCCGCGCATCAGGCACGCTGACGATGCCCTCGTTCGGCTCGATTGTGCAAAAAGGATAATTCGCGCTCTGCGCGGCGGTGGAACAGGTCAACGCATTAAACAAGGTGCTTTTGCCGACATTCGGCAAGCCGACAATACCAGCTTCCATTAATCACTTTCTTGGCTTACGAAAAGGCAAAGTAGGGCGAAAGTTCGATGTCGTATTGTAGTGAATTACAGAAAAAATGCCGCATGGTCACTTGATGCCAGTTCAGCTGTGAAGAACCCTAAAACCCTAATTCAGCAACGAGCCTCTCATCCAGTCACTTCGATCTGCTGCTTGCCGAAGATGCGCCTCAAGATGCGCGCCGAGGTGAGTGCGCACCTTCAGCATCTTGGCATCTTCGCAAAAAGAAGCCCTTTTTGAATTCCATCCAGTGTCGAACAGCCCTCAAAGCGAAAACGTCATATCCGCGATAAGCGACCTAAATCCGCACCCCTAACCATTCCTCAAACCATCGCAAAACGCTTGCATCTGCAACTGCGCCCGCTTTCGGCCACCAACAGCCACCAACTCCGAGAGCAGGCCACCACGGCCACCAGCCACCAACTCTCAATCCTAGGTGGTTTCCCTCGCAGGGAAACCAAGGGAAACCAACCCCGAGTGAGGGAAAGCAGGGAAACCCGGGAAACCAACTCAAACCAACCCCGCAAGCGCGAAAGTAACAAAAACCAACATCCAAGTGCAAACCTGGCAGAAAGTACATTTCAGCCAACGCTGCAATGGGGCCAACCAATCGGGCCACGCTTTGCCGTGAGTTGGCCTGATTGGCCCAATTGGCCCGAATCGAAAAACAAGCCCTTTTTCGAATCCCCGTTCGCTCGTGCGCGCTCTCTTGCGCTCCACCCTGAGCGCGCAAGAGCCCAGGTGCACACGCTCCAAACCCAGGCCAGTTGCAATCAAACCCCAACACACTTCGCATAAACCGACCGCGCCGCCGCTGGATCCTGCGTTCCTTGGATAATGGCGCGGCCGTCTAGGAATAGCGTTACTTCGAACTCGCCTATCTTCGCTCGGGCGAGGAATTTGTTGGACGTTACTGGAACGTCTGCAGTGCCGTAGGGGGCGAGGCGGTTGCGGACTTCTTCGGGGGTCCACTTTTGCGGTTGTGGTGGGGAGATTTGGACGGCGTTGCGCCCGCAGAGGATTACGGGGGGATTGGCGCG
>JBKJSI010000641.1:0-3019 GCA_046595915.1 Pirellulaceae bacterium | reverse complement strand
CGCCACCATTCGGCTCGGCCGCGATTCTTCAGCGCAAGGGCTTACGGCGTTTCAACTTATGCAGATAATCGCCGTAAACTAGTCGCCCCAGCCGAAGCGGCAGATGGCATAGAGGGCGTAGATTGCGTCTTTGAAACGGATCTTTTTGCCTTCGGCAAAAGTGCGGGGCGTGTAGCGCACCGGGGTTTCCACAAACCGGCAGCCCCGGCGGGCCAGCTTGGCAGTGACTTCGGGTTCGAAGCCAAAGCGGTCTTGGGTCAGTCGAACCCCGAGGATCGCTTCGCGGGTGAAGGCTTTGTAGCCCGTTTCCATGTCGGTGAGGCGTTCGCCGGTCGTTCGGTTGGAGAGAAACGTTAAGGAGCGATTGGCGAGGGCTTGCCACCATGCGCCTGCAAAGCGGTCGTAGCCAATGAACCGCGAACCATAGGCGATATCGGCGGTTCCTTCGATAATCGGTTGGATGAGCGTTGGAATGTCGCGGGGGTCGTATTCGAGATCGGCGTCTTGAACCAGGATCACGCCGCCGCGAGCTTCTGAGAGGCCTGTACGAATGGCGGCGCCTTTACCGGCATTTTGCTCTTTGAACACGATCCGAATTCCGGGCGCGGATTGCCAGAGTTCCAGAACGCTGCGGGTGCCGTCAGTGCTGGCGTCGTCGACGACGACGATTTCCTTCGGGAGCGGGCAGGCGGTGAGGCGGGAGAGGACTTGGCCGATTGTCGCAACTTCGTTGTAGACGGGAACGATGACCGTCATCAAAAACCCGGCCGGGATTTCGTATCCAATCGGTTCGCCGTCGATTTTGAGTTCACGAACGATTTCTTTTTGGAGCAGGTCGAGCTGCTCCAGTGAACGCTCGAGTCGGTCAAGGGTTTCGAGGCGATCGTCGAGCGCGGCGGGGCTGTTTACGGGCTCGCGCAGGCTCAGCGATACCGGGTTTTTGAGTTCCAAATTCGACATGCGTGAAAATCCTTGAGCGCGGGCAGTTCAGGCCGCATCGCCAGCGGCGTGAAACTCTAGCTTTTGAGAAGGTATCGGTATCTCATGTTGCGTCGGCTAGGCATTTGCCGTGATTCAGAAGCTTCACAGATTGACAAAGATTCCTATTTCCCGGTTTTGCGAGTGCCGCCGTACGTGGCCGATAAGCCGGATAGCCGTTAAGATCGATACCATTGAACTGATTCACCTATGACGAATGCGCCATGCTTAAAGAAGTCAAAATCGACGGAGTGACCCTGCACCTCAGCCAGCCACATGCGAGCGACTCGCAGTGGATTGGGCAGACGGAAGTGCTCGAGCAGTTGCTCGCCTGTTGGCTGGTGGTGAATGACAAAGATCTGCCACTCGCGCCACGGCTAGTGGGTGCGCCGGGCATTGGGAAGACTGCGCTCGCCATGGCGGCGGGGCAGATTCGGAAGCAAGAACTGTATATCTATCAATGTACGGCGGATACGCGCCCGGAAGATCTGCTGGTCACTCCAGTGCTCGCCGAGTCGGGCAAGATTGCCTACCACGCTTCGCCGCTGGTGACGGCGATGATTCGAGGTGGCGTTTGCATTCTGGATGAAGGCAACCGGATGAATGAAAAATCCTGGGCGAGCCTGGCGCCCCTGCTCGACCACCGGCGGTATGTCGAATCGATCATTGCAGGCGCGACGATTCATGCCCATGCCGATTTCCGCTGTGCGGTAACGATGAACCAAGATGAATCAACGTATGAGATTCCCGATTACATTCTGAGCCGATTGCAGCCGACGCTCACGCTGGGATTTCCCGATCGCAAAGATGAGATGGAAATCCTCAAGTATCACCTCCCTTTTGCGGAGGAAGACATGCTGGCGATGACCGTCGACTTCTTGCAGGGCGCGCATGAATTGAAGCTCGATTTTTCGCCCCGCGATGGCATTAATGTCCTGCGCTATGCGATCAAGCGGATCGCGAGCCAGAAGGGGCATCCACTGAGCCGAGACAAAGTATGGCGTGAAGCGATTGAGCGCTGCTTGGGAGATGAGGCGCTCGACCTACAGAATTTGGCGCAGCGCAAGAGCAGTTCGTTAGGCGGGAACGCGGTCCCGCTAGGGCTTGGTGATTTCTTTTTCGATCCGGAAGATCCTCTTCATCCTGACCAGGATGAAGAGGACGAGGATTAATCAAGTATCAAGTTGTTGCAATCGCCAGTTGAGTACTTTCAGGCCCGCAATCCAACTGAAATGGGCAACATTGCCCGTTATCAAAGCCAGGCTGTTCTCCATCGCGGTAGCTGCGATCAGTAGGTCAGAATCGCTATGGGGTAGCCCGTTGCGGCGCGCCTCAACCCATAGATCTGCGGCTCGCTCAAAGATGTCTTGTGTGATGGGGTAGATATTCGATGCGTCGCAAAAGACCTTGAATCGAGCAATTAACGAAGCTGAGTTTTTCTCGCGGCAGCCTCGAGTAATCTCGTAATAAGTAAACATTGAGAATGAAAACGCACCATGCACTTTGAGATACGCTTCAGCATTAGCATTGACGGCTGCGTTTCTCTGCTTCAACAGTTCCGAAAGAATATCCGAGTCGAGAATGGTGCTTTCCATTGAAACTACTCGATTGTACGACTTGAGTAGTCTCTCACAATTGATCGGTCGACCTCATCGATCTCCTCGTCAGTCATTCCTTTGAAAACATTGCACCAATCCGGAAGCGAGTTGGGTAAGCGTTTTTTCGATTTCTCTTCGATGTCGGCTTCTTTCACGTGGATGATTATTTGCTGTTCGTCCGAAAGGCGATGGCCCAATAAACGTTCCATCGCCGATCGTTCGACGGACCCCAATTCGCTTACGAAATGTGTGACTGTTTCCATATCGAAATTGTACTTCCCAAGCGATTAGTCAGGAAATGTTCCGATGCCGAAATTCTGCGGCTATTTTCCGTCCGGCTGAATATTCATTTGTCGCGGCTGCCCAAGTTCTAGGTCAAGGTCAAGCGTTTCCGATCCGCGTTTGACCTGGACTTTGATCTTGTCACCGGGCTTCTTGGCGAC